>JAURQI010000062.1 GCA_030836155.1 Crocinitomix sp. | reverse complement strand
CGTTGTTTGCCTTTAATGGGCGAAAAAGAAGAAGGGAAATGTATGGTAACAGGCAAACCTTCTAAACAACGTGTTGTATTTGCAAAAGCCTATTAAAGATATTGATTATGAGTCAAAACGAATTTGATCAGCATTTGGCAAACGGCAGAAAACTATTAACTGGTTTGCTTGAAAATAAAACAGCTGCAAAATTAGATACCTATGGTAAAACTATTGAGTGGTTCAAGGTTTTAAAAGAAGAAATAAAGCATACACTTTCTCTTATCAGCGAGCAAATTGAAGATGAGCGAATAAGGTTGCGTTTTGTTGATCGAGGTGATACGGAAGCACAATTATTTATCGGTAGTGATGTGATCGTTTTTAATATGCACTCGAACATTTTTCAATTGAATCCCAACGACTATAATAGTCAAACCTCTTATATCCATCAAAACCCGATGAATGCTTATTGTGGGATTATTCGGATTTATAACTTCCTTGCTGATTCATATGAGTACAATCGCCTTCATGACATGGGTTATATGATTGGCCGGATTTTCATCAATCAAGAAGATCATTTTATGGTTGAAGGAAAAGGTCAAATAGGATTTATGTATCGTGATTTTATGCATCAGTTGATGTCACGTGAAGTGTTACAGGACATCATTATTCGCATTTGCGTTCATGCGTTGAATTTTGACTTGTATACACCACCTTATAAAGCTGTGCAACAGACAACCGTTAACGACTTAAATGCAATTACACAAAGTTCGAAGATGAAAACCGGTAAACGACTGGGATTCAAGTTTGAATCGGATACAGATGTTAAATAGTCAAGAAGTTCACTGTTAGTGTACGAAGGATGAGGAACTCCGCAATTTTTTATTTCAAATAAAAAAAAAGAAAAAGTTGTTTGGAGTTAGAAAATTTAGAATTATATTTGCACCCTCCAAAGTTAGCGTACAACCGTTAATGATTAGTAAAAACGATTACTATTGGTAGTATTTCGGCCCATTCGTCTAGTGGTTAGGACGCCAGGTTTTCATCCTGGAAACAGGAGTTCGATTCTCCTATGGGCTACTGTTAAAACAGTTTTGAGTTTTGTAAACCATGTTAAAGAACCTTCAGCGCATTGGTTCAAATCTCTAAACTTATTTGGCCCATTCGTCTAGTGGTTAGGACGCCAGGTTTTCATCCTGGAAACAGGAGTTCGATTCTCCTATGGGCTACTTTTCGGTATAGCCTTAGGGATTAGAAAAACCGAGATTAAGTGAAATGACTGAAGGGTTGAATTAAAGAAAAAAGAATTATAACTTGAATTATGGCAAATCATAAATCAGCAATTAAAAGAATCCGTTCGAATAACGCAAAGCGTTTGCGCAACAAGTATCAGCACAAAACGGTAAGAAATGCGGTTCGTAACTTACGTGCAACAACAGACAAAAAAGAAGCATCAGCGATGTTTCCGAAAGTAGCGTCTTTGATTGACAAGTTGGCTAAACGCAACGTGATTCACAAGAACAAAGCGGCTAACTTGAAGTCGGGTCTTGCTGCACACGTGAACAAGCTTTAATTAGCTGTTTAGAACGTAACAAAAGTATTTACAGATATTATAAAGTCTGTCAGTCTTAGACTGATGGACTTTTTTCGTTACTAATCGATGGATGTTAGAATAGAAAAATCTTGGGAAAATAACCTCAAACCTGTTTTCGAATCAGATTATTTTAATGTGATCATCGAAAAGGTCAAAAAGGCCTATCAAACGGAAGATGTTTGGCCAAAAAGAAAAAATTTATTTGCAGCATTTAATCATTGTCCGTTTGACGATCTGAAGGTTGTTATATTAGGACAAGACCCCTATCCTACACCTGGACATGCACATGGACTTTGTTTTTCTGTCCCCGAAACAGTGCAACCGCTCGCCAAATCTTTGCAGAACATTTTTAAAGAACTAAAAACCGATCTTGATATTACACCGTCCAATAATGGTGATCTCACGCGCTGGGCAAAACAAGGAGTCTTTTTATTAAATACAGCATTAACTATTCGGGCTGGCGAACCGAACTCACATGCCTACATGGGTTGGGACCAATTTACTGACGATGTGATTAAAACCATTTCAGCTCAAAAAAATGGAATTATTTTTATGCTTTGGGGAGCACATGCTCAAAAGAAGATTAAATTGATTGAAAAAACCCGTCACCATGTGTTAAGAGCACCTCATCCATCACCTTTATCTGCATATCGTGGATTTTTTGGGTGCAAACACTTCAGTAAAGCAAATGAACTGTTAATTTTGCAAAACAAAGAACCTGTAAACTGGTAATACATGTCTACCTATCAAAATGAAACAATATTAAAAATGATCCGCGGGGAAAAGGTTGACCGATTCCCGGTATGGTTAATGCGTCAAGCGGGTCGTATCTTACCAGAATATCGTGCTATCCGTAATAGCCTTAGTGGATTTAAAGAATTGGTAGAAACACCTGAATTAGCTGCGGAGGTTACCATTCAACCCGTAGATATTCTTGGGGTTGATGCCGCTATCATCTTCTCAGATATACTTGTGGTGCCAGAAGCGATGGGTCTCCCATACGAGATGATCGAAAAAAAGGGACCTTGGTTTGAAAACACTGTTCGTTCAAAAGCTGATGTTGATAAACTACCAAAAGAAATAGATGTCGCTGAACGTTTGGGCTACGTGACTGAAGCAATCAAAGTAACAAAACGTGAATTAAACGGACGTGTACCGTTAATCGGGTTTGCTGGAGCGCCTTGGACTATTTTCTGTTATATGACAGAAGGACAAGGTTCAAAAACATTTTCTCAGGCAAAAAGAATTTTATATTCTAATCCCGAGCTAGCACATGAATTATTAGACCGAATTACAAACGTCACCATCACCTATTTAAAGCACCAGATCGCAGCAGGGGCGGACATTGTGCAGGTTTTTGATAGCTGGGCAGGTACACTAGGTCCGAAAACTTATTCTGAGTTTGGAACGAAATATGTAAGAAGGATATGTGAAGCAATTCAAGAAGTTCCTGTAACCGTTTTCTCAAAAGGTGCGTATTACGCTAGAGAAGAACTTGCGGAACTGGATTGCCAGACGATTGGGCTCGATTGGAATATGGACATTGCAGAGAGTCGGCAGATCATTGGAATGGATAAAACGTTACAGGGGAATTTAGACCCATGTTTACTATACGCCGACTTTAACACAATTGAAAGAAAAACCAAAAACTTGCTTAAATCCTTTGGTAATCGCAGACATATTGCTAATTTGGGGCACGGCGTTTATCCGGACACCGACCCGGAAAAAGTTAAATGTTTTATTGAAACTGTGAAAGCACATTCAATTAATTAAAAAAAAGAAAAATGAAGAAAATTATTATTTCGTTTTTATCATTGAGTTTATGTTTGAACCTTTCGGCTCAAGACATGAACAATTTGGTGGAAAACCCAAGTTTTGAAAGTACTCAGGGTCGAATCAAAAGAGGAGGTGCCATCACTGTAGCAGTTGGTTGGATGTCTCCTACAAAAGCAGCTGCAGATTTATTTGCAGGTAAAGTCAAAGAGGGATATGGAACTCCTCAGAACACACTTGGAATGGAAGAGCCGCATGACGGTGAGAATTATGTTGGAATCCGAACATTTAGTTATAATGACAAAGAGCCTCGTAATTATGTTTCCTCGAAGTTAAAGATGACCATGAAAAAGGGGCAAAAATATTGTGTCAAGTTCTATGTGAACCTTGCAGAGGGATCAAAGTATGCTGCTAACAATATTGGGGTTAGTTTCTCAAAGAAACAATACAATATTGACGAGGCACGTAGTATTATGACGACCACAAATGTGATGCATAAGGACAACCCTGTATTTAACGGGAAGTTTGGATGGGATGAAATTTGCGGTGTCTACGAAGCAGAAGGTGGTGAGAAATTTATCACATTAGGTAACTTTTCCGCGAATGGCGACACACAGAACGAACGTCTGAAAAAAGACAAGACATTCTCAGGATCATCTGTGGTAGCTGCATACTACTTTGTCGATAATATTTCGGTTGTTGCAATTGATGATGAATCAGAATGTGACTGTGAAGCTGATGCAAGAACTGTTGAAACTAAGTTTGTTTATGAGATTGCGCCAATGAGTATGGAAGGACTTGAGCCAACTCAAGTAGCTAACTTAACTTCAATCTATTATGGATATGGAGATTCTGAAATATCTTCGAATAGTGAAGCTCACTTGAAGAATATTTTCAAAATTTTGAAAGACAACCCAGGTTCAAAAATCATGATCTCTGCACACTTAGATTCAGAGGAAGTAAAAGATCCTGCGTTAGCAGAATTGGGTAATGAGCGTCTTGAAGCGTTGAAATTGTACTTAATGAAGAACGGCATCAACTATACGCGCATTAAGACGGAGGACCGAGAGGATACGGCGCCTGCTGATAATTCCGGAACCGACCTTGCAAGAGCGAAAAATAGACGTGTAAGCTTTACGTTTATACCGTAGAAAGTTTCGTAGTAATCGCATTTTTAAAAAAGCGTCAGTCTAGAGACTGGCGCTTTTTTATGTTTAAACCAGAACGTTTCTCCCTAATTTTTAGCATTTTTGTTTGCGCTGGTGATTCACTGTTGAACCATCCACGTCATAAATCAAAACCTTATGATAAAAAAAGGAGATAAAAAAACCATGAACCGATGGGCCTTTTACGATTGGGCCAATTCTGTTTACCCTTTGGTTATTTCAACAGCGATTTTTCCGATTTTCTATAGCTCGCAAACGAGTCAGCACGATGCCGACGGCAATGTCATATCAGACATGGTCTCTTTCTTTGGTTATAACCTACCCAATACGGTTGTATATGAGTACGTAGTGGCGGCCTCTTTTCTAATGGTCTGCATTCTATCACCTCTATTATCAGGGGTTGCGGATTATAGTGGTAGTAAAAAGCGTTTTTTACAATTCTTTTGTTATCTCGGAGCTATTTCAACGGCTTCTCTGTACTTTTTTAATCCAGAACATCTTGAGCTATCGATGATTGCTTTATTTCTAGGAAGTCTTGGATTTTGGAATAGCTTGGTCTTTTATAATGCTTATTTACCCGAGGTAGCTTATCCTGAACAACAAGATAAACTTAGTGCAAAAGGCTTTTCATTGGGGTACGCTGGAGCTTCGATTCTACTGATCATTTGTTTGGCAATGATTATGGGGATAGGTAAGCATCTAACAGTCTATGCCTTTGTTTTAACTGGTATTTGGTGGATTGCGTTTAGTCAAGTTACTTATTCGGTTTTACCTAATTCGCAATCTAAGAATAAGATCACAGGACGTATACTTGGTGATGGTTTTCGAGAACTCAAAAAAGTTGGCCAATTCATTCGGAAAACCAGACGTTTAAAGAGTTATTTACTTTCTTTTTTCTTATTTAGCATGGGGGTTCAAACCGTTATGCTTATTGCGGTTTTGTTTGCAAAAAAAGAGGTATTTGTTGGTGAAAACGCGAACGATGCAGGACTTATTATCGCCGTAATGCTGATTCAATTTATCGCCATTCCCGGTGCATTTGCTTTTAGTTGGAGCGCAAAAAAAATAGGAAACATCAAAACATTGGGAATTGCTTTATTTATTTGGTGCCTATGTTGTTCATATGCCTACCTCTTTGTCTATGACGAATTGAATTTCTACATATTGGCATCCATTGTTGGCTTTGTTATGGGAGGTACACAGTCCTTATCTCGTTCGACCTATTCAAAATACCTTCCTGAGACAAAAGACACCGCTTCGTTTTTCAGTTTCTACGACATCACAGAAAAAGTGGGTATTGTGATAGGAATGGTTTCAGTAGGTTTACTTGAATCTTCATTCGGTAGTATGCGCACATCTGTATTAGCCCTTATTGTATTCTTTGCTCTTGGATTCATTACACTTTTCTTCATCCCAAAAGATGAAGAAAAAGGTACCTTAAATGCTCCAATCACTGATCCGGTTTAAGAAAATTACTGATCAATCTGCTAGTAATTGAACATCATCAAGGATACGTTCCATTTAGAGCTTTAAAGTTCCGTTATAGATGCCGCGTAGATGACCAGCTTGATCCACGAGCATAAAATGCTCCGTATGTAAAAATTCAGTGCTGTCTTTATTATAGCCAATTGACTCTTCAGCGAAGTAGCCTTTTCTTGCCAAATCGTAAACGTCAGCTCGATTCCCAGTAACCAGATGCCATCGGTAATCATCTACTCCGAAATTATTGGAATACGTCTTCAGTTGCGCTATCGAAT
>JAURQI010000061.1 GCA_030836155.1 Crocinitomix sp. | reverse complement strand
TTTTTCTGGTATTAATTGTGGTCTTGAGAAATAATGTCAATTCAAATTATGCCTATATGGGGGCATTGTTGATAACAGGGGTCGGAATGCTATACCTGTATAAAAAGAAAAACCCAGACGTCTTATTCACATTTGCAGCGATATCAGGTTCGACACTGGCGCAAATATCAACATGGTTAGTTCTAGAAGCATCTCATTATGCCAACTTTCTCTGGATAGTTATTTGCTCCATCATTGTTTATCTAGGTGCATATAGGCGTGTAGGTAATATCATTCTCTTTTTTAATGCCTTAGGTGTAGGTTATTTTATTTATTATGTCAGAAACGAGCAGATTGCATTTGCAAGACCACTGACTAACTTAGAATTAACCTCTCTTTATCTGGAATTATTACTTGGTTTTGTCGTGCTGGGTTATTTCATGTATCAATTTGTATCCTTCCAAAAAATGTGGGAGAAAGCTTATATCGATATCAATCACTCTCTAGAGAATCAAAACGCAACCATTAAAAAACAAAATCAAGAGAATATTACCCTTTTGAAAGAGATACATCACCGGGTAAAAAACAATCTGCAGATCATCATTAGTTTATTGCGCCTTCAAAAAAATGAACTAAAACATGAAGAGTCGCGCGTCCAGTTTCAAGAAGCTATTAACCGTATTATGGTGATGTCCTCGATCCATCAAAAGCTATATCAGCAAGAAAAATTATCCGAAATAGATGTCAACACTTACCTTCAAGAGCTTATTAATGATTTAACTCGACTTTATGAAAGTCAAAAACAAGGAACGGTTGATTTAAACTGCTCTTTAGATGCCGTTAATATTAAAACAATCGTCACGGTTGGTTTATTAATGAATGAATTGATTGCTAACTCCATTAAATATGCTTTTAAACATTCAAATGAAGGAAGCATAAACATTGGTATAGCGCCTGTTGAAGATAATTTTAAATTGACTTATTCCGACAACGGCAAATGGCAAGAAAACAGTGGTGACGATGGGTTTGGAATGGAATTAATTGATATTTTCACAGAACAGCTTAACGGAGAAAAGGAACTCAAAAAAGGAGAAAACGGCTCCACCTATCGTTTCAATTTAAAATTTGCTCAATAAACTAACCATATGACCGATCGAAACAAAAATCGTAGAGAATTTATCAAAATCAGTGCTATTGGAGGATTAGCTTTAATGTCACAGACTGCTTGCGCCTCAGGAGATGAGGAGAAAAATCAAAGTGTTGCATCAGAAAGTACTCCTCTATCCATAGCGGTTACCAAACCCATAGTTGTTTCAACTTGGAATCATGGTTTAGATGCTAATAAAGCAGCTTGGGAAATCCTATCAAATGATGGTTCTGCGCTGGATGCTGTTGAACAAGGTGTTCGTGTTACCGAATCTGATGCAGATAATATGAGCGTCGGCTTGGGCGGTTTACCGGATCGTGATGGAAATGTGACACTAGATGCTTGCATCATGGATCACGAATCCAATTGTGGTGCGGTGGCATTTTTACAAGAAATTGAGAATCCGATTTCTGTTGCTCGAAAGGTGATGGAGGATACGCCTCACGTTATGCTAGCAGGAGAAGGTGCTTTAGCTTTTGCTGTTGAAAAGGGGTTTAAAAAAACGAACTTGTTAACGGATAAAGCCAAAGAAGCTTGGCAAAACTGGCTAAATGAATCAGAATATGAACCTGTTATTAATAGCGAGAATCACGACACGATCGGTATGTTGGCACTAGATGCTGAAGGAAACCTAGCTGGAGCCTGTACCACAAGCGGTATGGCTTATAAATTGCATGGACGAGTTGGTGATTCACCGATCATCGGCGCAGGTTTATTTGTTGATAATGAAGTGGGCGCTGCTTGCGCTACTGGTGTTGGGGAAGCAGTTATCAGAACAGCAGGGAGTGCAATTGTTGTCGAATTAATGCGCCAAGGTAAATCTCCTCAAGAAGCTTGTGAAGAGGCCGTCAATCGAATTATCGCCAAACACAAAGACTTATCCAATCTTCAAGTTGGGTTTATCGCTCTGGATAAAAATGGTGCCTACGGTTGTCATAGTGTATATGCAGGATTTAATATTGCATTACGCGATAATAATAACGAAACAATGGTCGATGCCCAATACGAGAAAGAATGGGACTAAAAACATTGATTAGTTTTTTCTTGACCCTATTATTGTTTAGCTGTTCTTCATTACCAGACAGTGAACCTGTTAATGTTGAAATTGTTGACACCGACTCGCTCTCGCTGATCCCTTTCCCGCAGCAAGTCGATAAAAACGGAAATATTTTCAAAGTCTCTAGTGAGACGGTTCTAAACTTTCATGACGACACAAAAAATGAAGGTAATTATTTACTAAATCATCTTAACAAACAATTATCGACACCATTAAAAGTGAATGTGTGGGAAGGACAAGCTCCATCTACCAGTATTTATCTAGATATTCAGGATTCACTTTTTCAAGATTTTAAAGAAGAAGGTTATCAAATCAACATTTCCAAAAGAGAACTAAGAATTCATGCACAAACGAATGTAGGTATCATGCGGGGCATCCAAACCTTACTTCAACTTTTTATTCCTGAATTTCACTCAGAGAAAAGAGATGTATGGTATTTACCAGGATTAGACATCATTGATTATCCCCAATTTCAGCATCGTGGTTTATTGCTTGATGTTTGCCGGCATTTTTTCGATAAAGACGTCGTTAAAAAATACATTGATGCTCTTGCCTATTATAAAATGAATGTTCTACACCTGCATTTAACTGAAGATCAAGGCTGGCGAATGCCTATTGATAAATACCCTCTTCTGAATGATATTAGCTCTTGGCGTCTTGACACAAACGGTAACGAATATGGCGGTTATTACACCAAAGAAGATCTAAAAGAAATTGTTGCTTATGCCTCTGAAAGACATATTACAGTTATTCCAGAAATTGAATTACCCGGACATTCGCAAGCGGCATTGGCGGCTTACCCTCAATTTTCATGTAATGGCGGACCAATTGATGTTGTCAATGAATGGGGTGTTTTTAAGGAGATTTATTGTGCCGGCAATGATAGCACTTTCTTGTTTTTAGAGGATATACTATCAGAGGTATTGGAAATCTTTCCTTCTACTTATATTCATATAGGTGGCGATGAAGCACCCAAATTTCGGTGGGAACATTGCACCAAATGTCAAAAAAGAATGCGAGATGAAGGCTTAGCAGATGAACACGCGCTCCAATCCTACTTTATTCAGCGAATTGAACAATTCTTAAATGAAAAGGGACGTCAGCTTATCGGTTGGGATGAGATCCTGGAGGGAGGCCTATCTGATAATGCAACCGTTCAAAGTTGGCGAGGTATGGAGGGAGGAAAGAAGGCTGCCGAGATGAATCATCAAGTCATCATGTCACCAACGAGTCATTGTTACCTCGACTATCCACTATCATCTATAGATTTGGAGAAAATCTATTCATTCGATCCTATTCCTGCAGATATCCAATCAGGTAAAGAGGATTATATCATTGGTGGAGAATGTAATATGTGGACAGAAAGGGTGTCGGATGAGGACAACCTCGATTCTAAAGTATTTCCGCGAATAATGGGACTAGCAGAGGTGCTTTGGACGTATCCCGAAAAAAGAGATTTTGAAAACCTTTATCATCGCGTAAGAGCGCATCAACCAGCTTTAACTGCAAGAGGAATTAATTATGGATTTGAAACCACAGGTGCCTTTATAGTAGTGGAAACGAATAATGAAGTCAATATTCAATTAAAAACAGCCCTACCCGATGTTATCGTCAAGTACCGTTGGTTGGGTGATCAGGATGGATTTAAAGTGTATTCCAAATCTTTTCAATTAGATCGCACTGACACGCTGATTTTGCAGGCCTTTCGTGATGGAAAAACTTATGGCGATTCTATTTTACAAGATTTTGCCTACCATAAGGGTATTGGAGCAGCGGTTGAATATCATACCGAACTTAACCCTTGGTATCCGGGAAATGGCAATCAGCATTTATTTGATGGTGTAAGAGGTTCTGCTAATTTTCGCGATGGCAACTGGCAAGGTTTTTCTGGTGATGATTTGATCTTATCCATTGATCTTGGAAAGTTAAAAAGTATATCCGCTGCAGATTTTCAATTTTACCACTATCCCAATGCATGGATTTTTATGCCGAAAGAAATTAGCTTTGAATGGTCTGTTGATCAACAAAATTGGTCCCAAACACGCATCAATCAAAAAATGATGGAATTAAACCCAGAAACCCGAATCGTAAAGGCCCATATGGAATTGGATGATCAAAATAAGGTAGAAGCTCAATACTTAAAAGTCGTCATTAAAAACTACGGAAAGGTTCCGGCAGGACATGACGCAGAAGGGGAAGATGCATGGTTGTTCGTGGATGAAATCGTATTATATTAAAGGAGGATGGATTTTGAAGTTTGTATCGATTCTGTTGAAGGTGCCTTAGCAGCGGAAAAATATGGAGCCAAACGTGTTGAGCTTTGCGCGGCTTTGAGCGAAGGTGGCCTGACTCCATCGGTTGGAATGATTGAAGCCTGTGTGAATGCCACCAAACAGACTGAAGTTCATGTCATGTTAAGACCTCGTTCTGGAGATTTTACTTATACTATTGATGAAATAAAGCTTATGGAGCGTGATTTGTTAGCGGCCAAGCAAGTGGGTGCTGCAGGAGTAGTATTTGGTATACTCAATAAAATGCAAAAGATCGACCTGCAAACCAACATGTACCTGCTGGAAAAGGCTTTTGAGCTGCAACTGTCAACTACCTTTCATCGAGCGGTTGACGTGACCAAAAACCCAATCGATTGTTTAGAAGACCTTATAAACCTAGGTTTTAATCGTATTTTAACCTCGGGAGGCGAAGCAAAAGCTGCAGATGGCATTGAAACCATCCGAAGAATGAAAAATATCGCACATGATAAAATTGAAATCATGGCCGGCAGCGGAGTCGGTCTAGATCAGTTGCCATTATTCCAATCAGCGGGAATCGATGCCATTCATTTTACAGCAAAAAAAGATATGCTGAACAACCTAGCCTTGGATATGGGTCCACAATACCACATTGATGAAAACAAAATAGCAGCAATTGCCCAAGCATTGCGCAAAGAATAGTTGTATAGTTCATGCCATTCAATCATTGCAAGACAAATGATTATTTTTAAACCATACAATAAAATCAATAAACATGAAAAACTTTTTTTCCATTCCCCTCGCCTTCTTGATTTTAACTACTTCTTTTTTGGCAACTGCGCGTACCGAAAGGCATGAAATTAGCGGAAACTGGCAATTACACGACACGAAAGGTGGCGCCTTTATGCCCGCAAAAGTACCTGGTGTTGTTCATCTTGATCTACTAAGAAATGGAAAAATCAATGATCCCTACCTCGGTAGCACTGAAGAAAAACTAAAGTGGATTGAGGAGCAAAAATGGGAATACGTCCTAAAGTTCGACATTGATGATAACCTATTAAAAAATGATCATGTCGAAATGGTATTTGAAGGACTGGACACATATGCCACTGTCACCCTGAATGGGGAAGAGATTTTAAAGAGCGATAATATGTTTCGTCAATGGGAGGTTGACATCAAGCAATATCTTAAAAGCGGATCAAATGAATTAAAAGTTTTATTCACTCCCCCATCCTTGTACCACAAAGAGACGCTTAAAAATGCCCCCTATGAATTACCAGCAGCCAACGAAACGGTTGATCAAAAAGTATCGCCTTATACACGTAAAGCAGCTTATCAATTTGGCTGGGATTTTGGTCCGCGATTCGTAACAGCTGGTGTTTGGCGTCCAGTTTATTTGCATACTTGGAATAAGGTACGCATCAAGGATATCAACTGGACAGTAAGTGAAGTAAGTCCATCAAGTGCTAAAGTGGATTTTGAAATCATGATTGAATCTGATATTGACAAAGGGCTACGCAGTATTATTTGGGATACCAATGAAGAAGTTGCTATTACGAAGGGCCTGAATCCTATTAAACAAACTGTTATCGTTAAGAATCCTAGAATCTGGAATCCGATTGGTAGAGGAAACCAAGATTTGCAAAAAATGGGATATGGTATATATGATCAAACCATCAGCCTAGATGCGATTGAATTTGAGGTTGCTTTTCGTGATATCGAGTTAGTTCATAAACCGGATTCATTAGGAACTTCCTTTTATTTTCGAGTTAATGGAGAACCGCTTTTCGTAAAAGGAGCCAATTATATTCCTCAAGATCTATTTTTACCCCGCGTGGATTCGGCACGATATGAAAAATTAATCAAACAAGTCAAAGACGCGAATATCAATATGCTTCGAGTTTGGGGTGGCGGCATTTATGAAAATGACTATTTCTATGAACTATGCGATCAAAACGGAATCTTGGTTTGGCAAGATTTTATGTTTGCCAATTCAATGTATCCGAGTGATAAAGCATTTAGAGAAAATGTACGGGCCGAAATAGAGGATAATGTTAAGCGTTTAAATAAACATGCTTGTCTGGCGCTTTGGTGCGGAAATAATGAAATAGAGGTTGGTTGGAACAACTGGGGATGGCAAGAAAAGTTCGGTTATAACGAGCAGCAATCAGAGGAGATTTGGGCGAATTATGAATACATCTTCAAGGAAATGATTCCCAACACCCTGAAAGAACATGCACCAAATGCATATTATGTGCATACCACACCTCTTAGCAATTGGGGTAAAACAGAAAACTTTGATCAGGCAACAATGCATTATTGGGGTGTATGGCACGGAGAAGACGAATTAGAAGCTTACAGAACAAAAATTGGTCGATTTGTATCAGAATACGGTTTTCAGTCATATCCTGCTGCAGAGATACTTAAAAAGTATATTCCGGTAGGTTCCTTCAACTTAAATTCTGATGAAATGAAAAATCGTCAGAAAAGCTATGTAGGCAATGAGCTGATTCTAAAAGCAATTAAGAAATATTATGGTGAAAATGCAATTCCAGAAGAGATGGGATTAGATAAATGGATGAGCGCCTCTCAAAAGGTACAGGCACACGCCTACTCTATGGCTATCGGTGCACACCGAATGGATGCTCCACGTTGCATGGGTACATTGTTTTGGCAATTAAATGATTGTTGGCCTGGTCCTTCTTGGAGTATTCTTGATTATGCTGGAACAGAAAAGGCGGCTTATTCGGCTGTAAAATATGCCTACTTACCCATTCATGTAGTGGTCAACAAAGCGGAAGCTGGGCAAGTTTTTGTACATGTACAGCAAGATGGAATTGAAAATCAAAATGTTGAAATGCTTGTTAAAGCTAATCCCAATGATCCGAAAGAACAGGTGATTTGGCGCGATAATGCGAAACTAAAACCATTGGAAATCTGGCGCAAAGAAATTCCAAAAGCCAACCTCAAAGCTGAGCAAATCTCAATTGAGTTGATTCAAGAGGAAGTCGTAATCGGTACATTCTATTATTATCCGAAATACGATAGCATGGTAGACATGCGTCAATAGCCGATTAATCAAGCGCCCACTTACCTATTTTCTGCGCCTTGTACATCGCCTTTTTGAGATATTGTCCTGAATTAATGGATAGGACTACAAAGCCTATGAAATAATAAAGTCCAATTAGTGTCTCGGCCCCCGTATCTACCCCTACGTTCATATTCGAGTACGAGAAATAGGCAATAAAAATAGCACTTGTAAAAACATCAACCATACTCCATTTGGCAAGGTTCCGTATGACTTTGTAAATTCGAACACTACTCTCTTTCTGTGGAGAAAGCAGAACAATGATAGAGGTGATAAACTTTAAAATTGGAAAAACGATGGATACCAACACTAGAATAATCGCAATCATGAAGTTACCTCCCGTATAAAGCATTTTAATCAGCTCCGCCACGGATTTATTTTGATAGAGATAATACGTACGTCCATCAAAAACTTGTTCATA
>JAURQI010000060.1 GCA_030836155.1 Crocinitomix sp. | reverse complement strand
CAATTTTGTTACGTCCAACAAGTTCAATGTATTTCACATCTAAATCATTGATATTTACTTCGTCTACAATAACTTGAGATTGTCCAGTAAACGCTAACATAACGAGCATTGCTGCTAAGAATAATTTCTTCATCTTTTTTAGTTTTATAAGTGATTATTAATTTCCCGAAGGTAAACAATATTAATGCCAATTACTTATTAGCTGCTGACAAATGAGAAATATTGACTGCTTCTATCTATCAAAAATTAAAGCTGAGCGTATTTTTGATATAATAATTTGTTTTCCGAACACCTTCAATATCCCTTGAGTCAAGGGTAAGGGCATAGATGATTTTGAAAGATAAAAACTTATTAAAGCGAAAGCGCAACGTTGTTTCATTTGATAAGCGATAGTTGCCAATATCACTTAGTTTAGGTTGAAAATAAGTGATTGTATTTAGACCAAAATTCTCGCTAAATTGTCCGTCAAAAGAAAGGTAATTGGTAGAAAGCATGTCTATTGTATACGCAGAAGCAGTCAATTCTTCATACTCCCCCATAAAGCCAGTCCCTAAGTTGAGTCCGCATAGAAATGCGTTGCACTTTATTAAATTGTCCCACTCTGTTTATCTCGCTTTAATTTTCTGCGCTCGGCTGATGGATAATCGAAAATGAATAATCCGTTAGGTTTGAGAATACGATAGACTTCTTTAAATATCTCATTAGTGGTTATTTTGTCTAAGTGCATGATAACATGAAAACAAATAACTGCCTCGAATTGATTGTCTCTAAAAGGTGTTTTTGTGGCGGTTCCTCTGTGGTATTCTTTGTTCGGAAACTTTACGGCTGCTTCGTTGATCATTTCCTGTGAGATATCAAATCCTACATCGCAATAATCCATAAATCTTCCGGTGCCACAACCGAGATTTAAGGTATTATCAGTAGTAAGCGTCTGATCTAAAAATAATCGTTCTTGCTTGTCAATAAATTTTCCGTAAGAATTGTCAAAACGACTGCTATCGTAGTCTTTTGCAATTTTATCGTAATATGCTTTAACTGGAGATTAGGTCATAGAAGTAAATCTATAGCCTTATTTTTAATGATAAAAATGAAATTTATTATTCGCCATTCATTGAAAATTATTTGAACGTCAACCTTCTAATGATTCTATTATTAACCAACAATGACTTCTTCTAGGAGTTGTGCTGGAACCAATCCATCCGAATCGATTGTTTCAAGCTTGACTTTAACAGTTTGGTTAATTAATGACGGATCAAAAGGTACTTTTACTTTGACATAGTTCTCGGTAAATCCGTGTAAAAAACCGCTATGGTCTTCGCTCTCAAAGAGTGCTTCATGCTGAGTTCCTAGTTGCGATTCGTAAAAAGCTCGTTTCTTTTTCTCTGAAAGTATTTGAAGCTGTCGGCTCCTTTCTCTTCGAATGTGGATAGGGACGGCATCAGCCATTTTTTTTGCTGTTGTGTTTGCTCGTTCTGAATACGTAAAAACGTGAAGATATGCAACGTCTAGTTCTTTAATGAATTCTACAGTTTTCATGAATTCTTCTTTGGTTTCACCTGGGAATCCAACGATCACATCCACACCGATGCAAGCGTCTGGCATTAAGTTTTTAATGGCGTGCACACGATCTGCATAAAGTTCACGTAGATATTTGCGACGCATTGCTTTTAAAAGCTTATTTGATCCCGATTGCAAAGGGATATGAAAATGGGGAACAAATCGTTTTGACTGTCCTACAAATGTGATGATTTCATTACTGAGCAAGTTTGGCTCGATAGATGAGATTCTAAATCGTTCAACTCCTTCGATTTTGTCAAGTTCCTCAATAAGTTGATGAAAGTTTTCATTTCCTTCTTGACCAAAATCACCAATATTAACACCAGTCAGGACTACTTCATTAATATCTGTTGCTGCAATCTTTTTGGCTTCCACAAGTGTTTCGGAAATGGATGCATTTCGACTTTTTCCACGAGCCAATGGTATGGTGCAGAAGGTACAAAAATAGTCGCATCCATCTTGTATTTTTAGAAAAGAACGCGTTCGGTCTCCCATGCTAAAGGACGGTACAAAATCTTTGGTTTCTTTTATTTTTACTGCTTCTACTTGCGGTTTATTTCTTTTTTCAAGTGACTCTAAGTGCGCGAGGATATTAAATTTTTCGTTAGCCCCCAAGACTAAGTCTACACCAGGGATCTCACTAATTTCTGTCGGTTTTAATTGGGCATAACAGCCAATCATCACCACAAAGGCCTCTGGATTTACCCGCAATGCTCTCCGCACAACCCCTCGACATTTTTTATCAGCGTTATCAGTAACAGAGCATGTATTGATGACATATACGTCCGGTATATCCTTAAAATCTACGCGTGCAAAACCTTCGTCCTCGAAATTTCGAGCGATGGTTGAAGTCTCTGAGAAATTCAACTTACATCCTAATGTGTAAAAAGCTACTTTTTTGAATTGCTGCATAAATCGAGTGCAAAGATAGGAGATTTAAATATTATAAACCACTTCCATCAAATTCTTAACAGCCTGTGATTTTTACCTGTTTTCATTTTTATGATTTCGAGTTTTATCAACGAATTTACCGCTTATTCCTTATTCCCCAAGACTAAAATGCAATTTGAAAAAAATCTCCATCCCCAAAGTATGGGGATTGTATTTTTTGTCAAATGTCTTGTTTCAAGAGAATAAGCGGTGGTATAGTCTCAAAATTTAAAATCATAAAAATGAAAACAGATTTAACAAAAACAACAGAATTAGAAAAGCGTATTAGATTATCTGGCTTAATGGTTGCAATAAAGGATTTAGAGGATAATTTGGCCGAATATGAACGACTGAATCTAATTAAACATTCATCTTATAGTGTTAGCATGGAATTGCATGAGTTCATGCGAGAAATAGAGTTCCTTAAATACCGAATTGCGGATCTCATTGAAATCTCTGAAAGCTGGGAGGTTCCTGAATAGGAACTTTTGAGTTATTGAGAACCAAAGAGTCTGAACCGAAAACCAAGGTGAAATCGAATAATGCTGAGTCTTTTCATCGGCATGTTTTGGAGTTTCCATTCCCAATTTGTCAATTGTTGTTGTGCGTTAAATTCGGCATAATATCCGATTCGCTTTTTAGGTTCAGCAAACTCTAGCCTCAAACCAGCTTCACCAAACAATGCTGGGCTCGGTTGCTCGTAAAATAGGTTTTGCGCTCCATTATTGATTTGACTGAAAGATTGTGAAGAATCCGATGAGAATATAAAGAAGTCGCCGAAAGTACCCCCGAGACCAATAAACGGCTCTAATCTTAAATTGGGAAATCTTCTTAGAATGTCTGAACCATAGCTGAGCGAGAAGTGGTAAAGATTATAAACGACTTGTGTTTCAGGAATTTTTTCTCTGTTATTCAAGTTGTTGATGGCAAACGAAAGTTGGTAGGCCGACCGATCTTTTTGTATTTTCCCTTGGATTAAGGTAGAAAAAGTGAATGGGTTAATTTCACTCGTGCCTTCAACATTCAGTGCTTGGTTAAGGTCTGTTAATCTTGCATGAAAGCTAATTCCGGGAGCAAGTTTAAAGTAGGTTATATAGCGTGTGCTGTCAGCTGAATATGTTACGTTTCCGATGGTAGTGGCCAATAAAATGCTCAGGATAAATTTCATTTTTTAAGGCATAAAAAAAGGTTGTCTATCCTTGTATAGGATCGGCAACCTCTTTAGTATCGTGATGCTATATATTATAGTTCGTCGAAAGATACTTCGCTTTCGTATGCAGGCTTCTCTTCTGGTGTTTTGTATTCTCCAGTTTCCCAAAGACTTTTGATTTTGTCTAAAGCTTCACCCATTCCTTCTGAGAACTTTTCAAAATCCTCCTTGTAAAGGAAAATTTTATGCTTTTCATATTCAGGTTGTCCGTCGTAGTCTCCCGTTCTCTTACTCTCTGTAATCGTCAGGTATAAATCTTTACCTCTGGTTGTTTTAACGTCAAAGAAGTAGGTTCTTTTCCCAGCTTTCACTCTCTTCGAGAAAACTTCATCATTTCTATCATTCATCTTTACCTGTTTTTAGTTTAATGCCTTACAAATTTATAATTTAAAAGCAGAAAGCGAAATTTATTTATCTAATACTTCAATTATTTTGGAGATTTCATTTGGTTGAAACCAACGGACGGCATAGTTCTTTTCAAACCAAGTAATCTGGCGTTTTGCATAAATACGTGTATTTCTTTTGATTAGTTCAATTGCACGATCTTTGGTATGCTTTTCTTCGAAATAATCGAATAATTCTCGATACCCAACTGTTTTTAATGCCTTTCTTTCTCGCAAAGGGAAGAGCTTTTTTGCTTCAGCTTCAAGTCCTGCGTCTAACATTAGGTCAACACGCTTGTTTATCCGATCAAATAGATCTGTTCTAGGAAGTCTCAATCCGATCCAATCCATTTTAAATGGCCTTTGTTTTGGAGAGCGTTGTCTTAATTGGCTAAGCTTTTTTCCAGTAATTTGAAATGCTTCTAAAGCACGCATAACCCTTCTTGGGTTTTGCATATCAGCCTCTTCATAATATTCGGGATCAATAGTCAATACTTCTTTTTGTAGTGTTTCTAATCCTTCAGTTTGCCATCTGTGTTCTAATTCAGCTCTGACACTTTCACTGGATGGAATATTATCAATACCAAAAGCCAAAGCGTTAATGTAGAGACCACTTCCACCCACAGCAATGCAGGTGTCATGATTTTCGAAAATTTTAGAAAGCTGATGAAGTGCATCCTTTTCAAACATGCCCGCGGTATATCGGTTTTCTGTTGTTCGATTACCAATAAAATAGTGTTTAGCAGCAGCAAGCTCTTCATTATTCGGTCGAGCATTACCGATACTCATTTCTTCATAAAATTGACGTGAGTCAAATGATAGAATAGGGCAGGAGTAGTGTTGCGCAAGTTGAATGCTGAGAGCCGTTTTTCCAATTGCTGTCGGACCAACAACAATAATTAACCGTTTTGAAATGTCGGATTTTGTTACATCCATTCATCAAGGAACTCACGAACGCAACCTGCGCCACCATTCTTTTTTAGTATAATGTCAGCTTCTTTTTTGACAGCATTAACTGCATCCGCTGGGCAAGCAGAGACACCAACTTTAGCCATGATTTCAAGGTCATTGATATCATCCCCAATATAGGCCACCTCCTTGGCAGTTATGTTCAGATTTTTGCACCATTGCTCAAGGATAACAGTTTTTGACTCTTGTCCAACGTAGATATGCTCAATACCCAGTAAAGAGGCACGATCTTTTACCATGTTCAGTTTATGACCATGCGAAATAATACCAAAACTCAGGTTCTTCTTCTGGTTGTTCTTAATTGCCATTCCATCTTTGGTGTTGTATTTTTTCATTTGATCACCGTTTTCGGTGAAATACATGCCGCCATCAGTGAGGGTGCCATCTACATCCAGAAGCACTAAACGGATAGATTTAAGCCCTATTTTGTCATTAATGCGCAGTTGTTTAGTTAATAAAACATCGATGGGTAACTGAAAATAATCAGCGATGCGAATGAGTTCATCTGGAGTAGGCTCCATGATACGAACTTTAGGGATATAGATAATCTGCTCAAATTCAGTTATTGACATTTTACGTTGATCACACAAAAAATCAATATTTTGATTGTATACATTCATGATACTGAGATAAAATTATTAAATGATCTTACGGTGAACGGCTTTCGCTAAAGGGTTGAGTGTGCTTAACAACGTTTCAAATTCCTCATGGTTTAGTTGTTGTGAAGCATCGGATTTAGCTACTTTTGGATTTGGATGAACTTCAATCAATAAACCATCTACGCCCATAGCAGTGCATGCTCTTGTTAGGTCTGGAACACCGTATGCATGACCCATTGCATGACTCGGGTCAAGCACAACCGGACAATTTGTATATTCTTTCAAATAAGCAACACCGCAAAGGTCTAGCGTGAATCTAGTCTTTGTTTCAAATGTTCTTAACCCTCTTTCACAGAGGATTACATTGTCATTTCCTCCGGATAAAACAAATTCCGCGCATTGAACAAATTCTTGAAGGGTTGTTCCAAACCCACGCTTGATTAATACTGGTTTCCGAGTTTTTGCACAAGCACGCAAGATACCTTGATCATACATTGCTTTTGCTCCGATTTGAATCACATCAGAGTATTCGATGACTTCTTGAACATGCGTGGCATCCCTTACTTCTGTAATGATGCTTAGACCATGTTCGACTTTCATCTTCTTTAGAAGCTTTAATCCTTCTAATCCGAGTCCCTGAAAGCTGTATGGAGATGTTCTTGGTTTGTAACAACCGCCTCTAAGGGTGGTAAGATTAAGTCTTTTTAATAATGCTGACGATTCTTGAATTTGCTCTTCTGATTCAACTGAACAAGGTCCAGCAATAACAAGTGTGTTACCTGTATTGCCACCAATTGTTACATTACCTATCTTAACTTCTCTTGTTTCTGGTCGATAAGCGCGCGAAGAAAGCTGCATATCATTGTCAAATACAAAAGACTCTTCAATAATAGCGGTATATTTTTCATCAATCGACTTTTGTCCAGATGAACTAACCAATACATAACGGTTTGGTTCTTCGATCAAAAATGCGTTAATATCTGCTGCAACTTCTTGTGCTTTAGCGCTTCCTATTTCCTTTTTAAGGTGGATAATCATAATTCTCCTTTGATTAAATTCATAAAATTAACGGTACCAACAGCATTGTTTTGCTCATCAACAACCGGAAGGTATACTATTGGGCGCGATTCGTTTTTAATAAATCGCAATAATTGATAAACGGTATAATTTTCTTTAACGACAAGTGGGGTTGTATTGATTAGGGTTGAAACATCTATTTCGTCCAACTGATCCATATAGCTCAGCAGGCCTTTACGGAGATCTGCATTTCCAACGATTCCTTTTAGCGAATTGTCTTCTGATAGGACCATCGTAAATCCTAAACCACCTTGATCAATTGCTTGCAAGAGGTTTTTTAAGGATAAATTCTTCTCATAGATGACAGGTGATTCATGCAAATCACGCATGAAGTCTTTTACCAAAAAGCCAGACTCTATTTCATTTAACTTTAAGTTCAATAGAGCGGTGTTAATATTCGAAGAATTAAATAGATAGGACCCTGATACTGACGCGTATACACCCATATTTCTCAAAACAAAAGAAACTTCAGCGTTTACTCCGCCATCTACATGAACACGTTTTTTTGGGTACTTTTTTTGAAATGCTCGAATCCTTCTAAAGTTTGACGGATCAAATTTCCCACCACTTTGTCCAGGTATCGTTGCCATAAAGAGAATGAAATCAAAATCTTCGGCATATTGATCAAAAACAGAGATCGGTGTATTTGAAGTGATAGCCAAGCCAAGTTGACCTGAAAATTCCTTTGGAATATCTAAACTTTTATTTTCTAGGTCTTCGTATTGAAACGTCACAAAGTCAATATCAAATTGCTCTAGCGCGGAATAAAATCGTTCGGCTCTAGGGGTGATAATGTGCAAATCGACAGGTATCTCCGTGTTTTGCTGTATTTTTTCAATATCGGCAAAGACATTTAAATCATCGTTGCAGTCAACATGAATTAGGTCAACGTGCGAGTCATTCAATGCTTGAATGGTCTCCATGATGTTGTTCTTATTCTCTTTGTCCGAATATATTGATGCGGAAATTTTCATGTTGTTATCCTTTAATTACCGCTCTAGCAGCGGAACAAAATTAGCATTACAAACTTCAATACGGAAATTTAGACCCTCAAAAACGTCTTCACGAATGTTTGTTTCCAACAATTCTAGGTTACGTTCTTGATCTTCTGGCAATTGCTCATAATTGTCATTTAAAACCATCCGCAAGATAAAGCCTTTACTGTCAGAGGTTAACTGAATGGCATGTTGCTTATCTTGAATAAGTTCATTGCTTTCAAAGTATTGCCCAAGCCGCTGTGCATATTCGAGACCAACATTGCGAGGTGTATAATAGATTGATAGATTGCCGTATGTTAACCTTTCGCCAAAGCTCGCACCGCATGATAACATTGTCATGAACAATAACGGGGTTATAAGCACATTTTTTGTTCCTGATTTAAACGACATTCATTCCATTTCAAATAGTCAATTCAGTCTATTTATTAACTTTAGGCTAAAGATACGAAGATATTGTTTATCTCTTTAAGAATTGAGTGTTTCAACTATGAAAAACGAATTGTTAATTGACTTTAAAAATAAACAGTTTAAAGGCAGTGCAGGTCGCATGAGTTTATGGGATGTTAAGATACCCAAAACAGCTCATTCGGTAATTGTTTTTGCGCATGGCTACAAAGGTTATAAAGACTGGGGAGCGTGGCCTTTAATGGAGGATTTTTTTCTAAGTAGTGGTTATGGTTTTGTGAAATTTAATTTCTCTCATAACGGAGGTACGGTCGAAGACCCAATCGACTTCCCAGACCTTCAGGCATTTGGAGAAAACCGCTATTCATATGAGATCAATGAGTTGAATGGAATTGTGAATGAGGTTGATAGAATGATCAAAGATGAGTGTGGCATGAACATTCCTATCCACGTCATTGGCCACAGTAGAGGTGGAGGGGTAGCGACATTAGTTGGATCTCGCCATAGTTTGGTTAATAAGATAGTGTCTCTAGCAGGCATCAGTGATATTCCTTCTCGTTTTCCGACGGGTGATGAACTATTGGACTGGCAAGTTGATGGCGTTCGTTACATCCAAAACGGAAGAACTAATCAAGAAATGCCGCATTTCTTTTCTTTTTACCTAGATTATTTTAAAAATAAAGAGCTGCTCGATATAGAAGCTGCAGCCCGAAAAATTGGCGAAATTGAAAAGCCTTTTTTACAAGTTCACGGAGACATGGATTTAGCTGTCAGTATAAGCGAAGGGCAAGCTTTAGCGGGCTGGACTGGGACGCGTTTGTGCATAATCAAAGGTGCCGGTCATACTTTTGGCGCTGCGCAACCATGGAATTCAGATGATTTACCAGAAGATTTTAAGTTAGCACTCACCGCAATAGACGCGTTTTTAAAAGAGTAAATAAATATGGAAATGAACCAACTCCATGCTTATTTGTTCGTCCAATAACTAAGGTGATTATCAAAAGGCATATCACATATCAAATTTTCCGTAATCTGCTTCTTCTGGTAATGGTGGCTGCTGGATCGTCTTTGTTTGCCCAAGAAATTTGCGATAACGCTATTGATGACGATGGTGATGGACTAATTGATATTATTGATGATGAATGTAATTGTGAGATAAACATTGATCTTAGCTTAGTCCCTAATCCGTCATTTGAAGATACGTTATGTTGTCCAATGGCTGAAGGAATGGTTTCTTGTGCTACAGATTGGTTTCAGGCTTCAGATGCAACCTCTGATTTCTATCATGCATGCGGTATTACGGAGTTCGGAGTTGATGACGCTTTACCTCCAGCAATGCCGATACCCAGTGGTGGAGATGGATTTATTGGTCTTTTTAATTTCGGAGCAGGGTATAGAGAGTATGTAGGAGCATGTACGACAGGACCCATGCTTGCTGGAGTTACTTATACGCTTGAATTCTATACAGCTTATTCTTTTGGAGATTTAGAATCTGCGGAAATTGAAATATATGGGTCACCAACTTGTGCAGATCTACCTTGGGGCGGAGTTAACTGCCCAGATGGTATTGGATTTTGGGATTTACAAGCCACTGAGACCGTCTTTTATGATTTAGATGGTTCATGGCAATTGGTATCGGTCACGTTTACTCCAGCTTTTAATTTAAACGCGATTGCTTTTGGAGCTACGTGTGACGAGGTAGGGATTGGTGAGGGTTCCTATTTTTATTATGATGAGCTTGTGCTGGTGGACACCGAAACGGCAGGCTATATTAATGCTGTTGGCGGCTGGTGTTCTGAAGATTTGACACTGGAAGGAATCTTCGATGTGGATGGTGGAACATACCAATGGTATCAGGACGGTATTGCCCTGATTGGAGAAACAGATTCTATTATTGAGCCTGTGCCATACGGTCCTGGTGATTTTACGCTGGTCTACTCGATTCCCGAAGGATGTCAGCGCGTAACCTATAGTTCGCCCAGTATACCATCTGCTTCTTTTACTCATGAAAATATTTGCTTAGGAACACCTATGGATTTTGTTAATACCTCTATTTATTCAACGGATAGTCTGGGACTATGGGAGTGGAATTTGGGAGATGGAACTATTGAAACAGTTGGCAGTTTAGATCATTTTTATCTTACAGCAGGGAATTATCTAGTTGAACTAGTGGCTTATAGCAGTGATCCTTCATGTCATGATACTGCATTTGCTAATGTGAATGTAGGAGCGATGCCAAATGTTGATTTTGAATTTTCTGGAGCCTCAGTATCGGAAGAAGGTGGTTTGTGGCTGTCTTGTGCAAGTGACTCGATTTTCTTTTCAGATTTAAGTACGGTCTCTGAGCCCATTAGTTTTGCGTCTTGGAACTGGTTTTGGGATGACAGTTTATTTAGTGTGGATCAAAATCCAGAAGTTGTGCTGGAGGATGGAGGCTTAGCAAATGTCAAATTAGTAGTTTTAATGGAGAATGGTTGCTCAGATAGCGTAGAGCAGCAATTAAACTTGGTAGAAGTAAATGCTGATTTTATTGCGACAGATTCGATATGTGAAGGAGAGCCAGTTCTATTTCAAGACGTCTCCAATACTACGGACGGCAGTGTTATAAGCTTCTGGCGATGGGATATGGATAACGAATCTGATACAGTGTATGATCAGAACCCTGTTCATGTTTACGACGCTGGAGCTGTTTATCAAGTTGAGCTGTATATAGAAAACGATCGGGGTTGTAAAGATTCGATAAGAAAGCCTGTTATCGTATTTCCGAAACCAGAACCAAATTTTTATGCAGCTCAAAATCCAACAGACTTTTTTCATACAGATTTGAAATTAATCATGATTTATCCGGATGATGAAAGCAGTTATGAATGGTTTATGCCTGGCGGTTTTCCTGATTATTCAATGAGTTATGGCAGCACGAATGTTAAATATCCCGAGTTCATTACCGGTGAATATGAAGTGACGCTAGTCGAGGAGACTGTTCATGGTTGTGTTGATTCGATAAAGCATACGATTCGGGTTATGGAAGATGAAATTCTATATGCTCCAAATGCTTTTTCTTTGAATGGAGACGGTATAAATGAAACATGGGGTGTTTATACTGAAGGTTATCGATTAGACGAGTATCGATTGCAATTGTATAATCGATGGGGTGAGTTAATTTGGGAATCAAGAGATCCTACTGATCGATGGGACGGTTCATATCCTGGTGGAGGAACAGTGTCAGTTGGTTCATATGTTTGGTATGTGAAAGCACGGGATCAAATAAACGATGAAGTGTTTGAATATTATGGTCATTTGACCGTAATTAAATAAAGTCCTCGTGCTAGAAAGGATTCCTGAAGGTATGATCGTATTTGATATCTTGAAACATAGACGCCTTAACTCCAATCTTGAATAAAATACTCCAGTTTGAACTACTGCCATCCGTTGGAAACAAAGGGCCAAACTGTTGATACATTAAACTCGTTTCCCAGCAATGCAGATCGCGCCATAAACCAATGTTGAAGTTAGGCACTTCAAAGTCTTGAATATTAAAGTTGACCATATAGTCGAATTTCCACTTATTATTTAGATTTACGCTTCCATTTGCAACAATCGTTTGAACGAGGTTAAAGCTATCAACGGGCTCTTCGAATACATCATTTATAGACAAACGCGTGTAGTTGATGTTATAGGACAGATCTAATCTCCAAGGGATCTCATAACCATTGTTAGAAGGAGCGTCTGGGTCGTCATTTGAATTACCATTTTGCTGCTTATTTTGATTAGAAGCTGAGCTCTGCGTATTTTTGAGTCTTTTATCGTTCGTAAACCTTGCGTTAATGACTCCTTTTGCCGATCGGAATCTGCCAATTCCTTGGCCGTCATTCCATGCATATTCAGAAAGTGTTTCTCCTGTCTCATTATCCCATGAATAAGGTGAGAATGATCCGTTGGTCTGAAAACTGAACACTTTTAAGAACTGTGCAGTACGAAATGCAACAGAGATATTGCTCAAGTTCATCGAATCTTTCAGAAGATCATAATTACCGTTAAAAGTTAAAGCATCGATTAGCTTATAGGATTTAAAGGCATTATTGATGGTGTCCCTTTTATCGCGTCGTTTCATTTCAACGGTATTGTTTAATCTAAAGCTCAATATTCCCGCATCACCGCGACCACCTTCGCGATAAAGACTTTGTTCGAATGGAGAATAATAAGCTGTATTGCCGATGGTATCCACTTGAATTTCTTCATATAGATTTATGTCTGGTGTGTATGAAAATCCTAAAGCAGTAGATGCAACGTGTCTGAATTTAGTTTCTCTTTTATCTCGAAACTTGTAATACCCAAAGAAGTTGGAGGCTAAATTCCCGTTAAAAGATAGATCTCTTGCTGCTAAGAAATTATTAAAGCTAGTCGTATCAATTGTCGAGTCTTTAGGATTCCACGCTCTTTCTTCATATTGAAAATTCCAATATTCACGGTAGTTAGCGGAAGGTGTAAAAACAAAACGCCCATTAAATAATCTTAAGTTTGATTGAACCAGAGTTCGGTGCTCGACTCCATTTAAGGTGTAATTATTCAATTGATCTAATTCACCGAATGTAAAGATGCTATCTGGCGCCTGAATATTATTTCGGGCATTCATATTATAGGTTACGTTGATTTTTTCATACCATTTTGTCCCAATCTTAGATTTACGCAATACACCTAGATCAAATCGTCCAACAGATAAATTGTAGCGTGGCAATTCAATGCTATAATTCCCACTAGAAGAGTTTTGTTGCAAAGAGGTCTGCAGTCCCATTGTTCCATTAAACTGTCCTGCTTTCCAGCGTTTAGTTACATTGATACTTGAATTAAAAGTATTGTTAAAAAAGTTTGGGTTGATGGCGTCTAGACTCGTTTGTTGTGTATTATCAGAAACAAAATTGATATTACTTGTAAACTTTAATGTGGGATGTGCTTTTGGATCTTGTGTATGGTTCCAGTTTAAGGTCCATTTATTCAGTAAATCAAAGCTATCATAGAACTTGCCTCTAAACTGCTCAAAGCGCACTCCAAAACCACCTCGATGACGATATTTTTGATAATAATTGGTTCGATTTTCCGCAGCCCAACTTCCTGAAGTAAAGATGCTTCCGTAGAAATAGGTTTCCCAATAGTCTCCAAGTGGAATGTAATAGCCTAGGTTTTCTAGACCAAAACCAAATTGCTGACTGGTTTGAATTTCTGGAATAATCAATCCTGCTTTTTTTGTTTCAGAATTAGGAAAAAAACCAAATGGCGCAGCAAGAGGTGTAGGGATGTTGAGGATTTCCATGTAAACTGGACCTGTGACAATTCTTTTTTCAGGAACAACGATCGCACGACTTAAATTAAAATGAAAATGTGGCTCTTCTTTATCACAAGTCGTAAATTTTCCATTTTTGAAATGGATTTCTTCGTTTGGTAGAACTTTTGAGCTGGACATATGGATATAGCCTTCACCCTGTTGCATGCGCACTTCTTTAACAAAGCCTTTTTTTGTTTCAAAATTGTATTTGATGTATTCACAAGCACTCGCCTCGCCACCTGCATTGAAAATAGGTTTACCTATGGGGTTTCCAAGGCTGTCGAGTCCATACGTAGCAACAACCTCATTTTTCTCCATGTCAATTTCAATGAGTTCAGCATTTAAAGTGATATCCTCATAATCAACCTGTGCGTCTCCGTATAATCTCACAATCTGACCAGGAATATCGGCCACAATAGAGTCAGAAGCCTTATAATGAACAGGCGAGTTTAAACCATTCATACTTTGTGAACCACTGTCCTGACTATGTGATTTAAAGGCAGAAAGACCACCTATTATCAACAATGACAAATTGAAAACTAACGTTATGAAGCTCTTTTGGCGCAACTTTTGGTCTTAACTTTGTTATATGGATCAAAAACGATTGGACAAATCTATAATATTTAAGTCAGATGATCTCAAAAGCTAATAACAAATCAAAGGCATTAATATTGTGTCTGGTATTAATTTTAACACCAATGGTATGGTCGCAAGATCCAAGCATTATGCGCGGTATCAAAACGGTGGTAATTGATCCGGGCCATGGAGGTCAGGATCCAGGTTGTCATGGTAATCACTCTAATGAGAAGCAAGTTACACTGGCAATCGGCCTTAAGGTTGGGGCTTTTATTGAAGAGAACTTCCCTGAGATTAACGTCATTTATACGCGAAAAACGGATGTTTTTATTGAGTTAGATGAAAGAGCGGCCATAGCCAATCGAAACAATGCCGATTTATTTATTTGTATCCATGCCAATGCCGGACCAGCTAAGGCATTTGGCGCAGAAACTTATGTTTTAGGTTTGCACAGAACCGAGGCGCAGCGTAAAATTGCAGAGCGAGAAAACTCTGCAATTGAGTTTGAGGCGGACAGTGAAACAAAGTATCAGAAATTATCAGCTGATGCAATTATTGCGCGACAATTGCAGTTGAGCGTGTTTTTAGATCACAGTATTGAATTTGCAACACGAATCCAAAATCACTTTGTCAAAATAGGCCGTGCGAATAGGGGAGTAAGACAGGCCGGTTTCTTAGTCTTGTACAAAACCACAATGCCGAGTGTTTTGATCGAGACAGGTTTTCTAACGAATCCTGAGGAAGAAAATTTCTTAGCCGATTCCGTATCACAATCGAAAATGGCAAATTCAATTTTTACTGCTTTTAAAGAGTATAAGACTTATTACGAATCAGCGGATCAATCAACCATCATGGATCATGCCTTACCGACTAACTATGGGGTCAATCCTGACAGTCCAACAACTGATATAAATGAGACCGTGTTATATCGTGTTCAAATTGCAACAACAGCAGAAAATTTAGCCCTAAATGATCCGCGTTTTTTGGGAATGCCGATCTGGATGTACAAAAGCAATGACTTGCATAAGTATACCGTTGGTCTGTTTACTGGGTTAGAAGAAGCGAAAAAACTCAAAATTGAAATGCGTGAAAAAGGATTTGAAAATGCCTTTGTTGTTGCGTTTATGGGAGAGAATCGCATCAGTATAGAAAAAGCAATTAAAATCACGGAAAATTAATTCGTTCGAAATATTTACATTATTTTAGCAACGATTATGAACGCTCGTTTTTTCATATTTATTCTGAAAAGCGAGAATACAAAAATGCAATAGAAAAATGAATGTATCAAAGGAGTTTAAAGTCGGGCTTTTAGTCGTACTAGGATTACTTCTCTTGTTCGTCGGTGTTAATTTCTTGAAAGGTGGTTCTTTATTCGGAGAAGATCGTGTTTATTTTACGACTTTTTCAAACTCACAAGGTCTTCAAGTTTCCAATGAGGTTCAGTTGAACGGTTTAAAGATAGGTCAGGTTCAGGAAATAGGATTACATCCTAATTATGCGAACCTTATCTTGGTGAAGTATACAATTATGAATGATGAATTGCAAATTCCTTCAGGTTCAGATATTGAATTAATTAGTTCGGACATATTGGGTACAAAAGCATTGGAATTACATTTGGATTTAGAACCAAAAACGAATTTGGCTTATTTTGAGTCCGGAGATACTATACCAGGATCGATAGAAGTATCCTTGGAAGAACAGATTAATGAAGAACTATTACCATTAAAGAAAAAAACAGAAGAATTGATCACTTCCGTTGAGGGTATTATTGTTTCTGTCAATTCATTTTGGGATACCAGTGCTGCATACACGATTGATGAAAGTCTCTATGAGGTAAGGGATGCAATTGGCAAGTTTGGAGATTTAGCTAACAACCTATCCGTAACGGTAGAGGAACAAACAGATAAGATTAGTCGCGTGCTTACCAATACAGAGCGTATCTCTAATAATTTAGCAGACAAATCAGATGAGATTGCCAGTACAATTGACAATATTCGAGATATTTCTGATACATTGAAAAACTCTGAAATAAAGGCCGTAATTGCTGAAACGCAACAGACATTAACCGAGCTGACTGAATTGCTTGGAAAAGTAAATGATGGGCAAGGTTCTTTAGGCATGCTGCTGCATTCTGACAGTCTTCATAATGAATTGGTTCAAACGAACCAATCCCTGCAACATTTGTTAGATGATATGCAGGCCAATCCTAACAATTACGTTCATTTCTCGCTTTTTGGAAGAAAAAAGCATTGGCAATTTGCTCCAGAAGAGGAGAAAGAAATTCGTGATTTATTGGATAAATAGTCACAAGCAGAACCTGAGTAAAACCTTATTAGAATGGGAATAAGTAACATTATTTTTATAATTGTTTTAGTTGGCTCCACTGCCTTCTTTGCGCATAACGTTCGAAGAATATTGCATAATATTCGATTGGGTCGCGACGAAAATCGATCGGACCAAAAAGCAGAACGTTGGAAAACAATGATTATGGTTGCTTTAGGGCAATCAAAGATGACGGCCAGACCAATCGCTGCAATATTGCACCTGTTTATTTATGTCGCCTTTATCTTCACGCAAATTGAGCTAATCGAAATTATTGTGGATGGCGTCGCTGGTACACATCGCTTTTTTGCACCTTACTTAGGGGGACTTTATACGTTTGTAATTTCCTTGATTGAGGTACTTTCCTTTTTAGCTTTGATTGCAACATTTGCATTTTTGTCGAGAAGAAATTTATTAAAGATCCCACGTTTTACAAAAAGTGAAATGACAGGATGGCCTAAGCTAGATGGTAATATCATTTTGTATTTAGAGTTTGTTTTGGTCATTTGCATATTTACAATGAATGGCTCGGATGAAGTCCTTCATATAAGTGAAGGACATGGTTCTTACGGGTTTGCAATCAGTTCATGGATGGGGCCAGCTGTTTTTGGCGGCATGGAAGTCGAAACATTGCACCTTTTAGAACGCATAGGTTGGTGGGGACATATTCTAGTGGTCATGGCATTTTTATGTTATTTACCCTATTCAAAACACTTGCATATCATCTGGGCATTTCCGAATACATATTATTCGAAACTTCGTCCAAAAGGGCAGTTCACCAACATGGAAAGTGTAACCAATGAGGTGAAATTAATGCTAGATCCGAATGCAGATCCTTTCGCTGCTCCGGCTCCAGATGCAGATGCAACTCCACAGCGTTTTGGAGCCAAAGACATTAAGGACTTGACATGGGTAAATATTTTAAACGCATACACGTGTACCGAATGTGGTCGATGCACTTCTGAATGTCCAGCGAATATCACTGGTAAAAAACTTTCTCCTCGAAAAATCATGATGGATGTAAGAGATCGTGCTGAAGAAATAGGAGCAGGTATTCGTAAAAATGGGATTGATTTTGAAGATGGCAAGTCATTGCTAGGTGATTATATCACTGAAGAAGAGGTTTGGGCATGTACAAGTTGCAATGCCTGTGTTCAGGCTTGCCCGGTTAATATTGATCCATTAGAGATTATTATGGACTTAAGACGTTACTTGGTAATGGAAGAGTCTAAAATGCCTGCTGAATTGGCAGTTATGAATACGAATATTGAAAACAATCAAGCACCTTGGCAATTTTCGCCAGCGGATCGTTTGAATTGGAGAGACGAAGCCTAAAAGGCAGTAATAAGAAATTGAATCTTAATAGACAAAAAATGATGAGTGAATTGAAGGTGCCTACAATGGCGGAAATGATGTCTGCTGGTGAAAACCCAGAAATTTTATTTTGGGTTGGATGTGCAGGAAGCTTTGACGATCGAGCAAAAAAAATTACCAAAGCAATTGTTAAGATCTTAAATAATTGTGGTGTTAAGTTTGCAGTACTTGGGGCTGAAGAGTCATGTTCGGGTGATCCGGCTAAAAGAGCAGGAAATGAATTCTTATTTCAAATGCAAGCCATGATGAATATTCAAGTGCTAGATGGTTATGAGGTGAAGAAGATTGTAACAGGTTGTCCACATTGTTTTAATACCTTAAAAAATGAATATTCTGAATTAGGTGGGAATTATGACGTAATTCATCATACACAGTTGATCCAAGATCTTTTTGAGTCAGGAAAGCTAAAAGTTGAAGGCGGACAATTTAAAGGTAAAAAAATCACTTTTCACGATCCATGTTATCTAGGTCGTGCTAATGATGTATATGAAGCGCCGCGTTCTGTATTGCAGAAGCTTGATGCTGAATTGGTTGAGATGAAGAGATGTCGTGCTAAAGGCTTGTGCTGTGGAGCAGGTGGAGCACAGATGTTTAAAGAAGCTGAAAAAGGTGACAAGGAGATCAATATAGAACGAACAGAGGAGGCGTTAGCAACGAGTCCAACGACCATTGCAACAGGTTGCCCTTTCTGTAATACAATGATGACGGACGGTGTCAAAAACTTCAATAAAGAAAATGATGTTGAAGTATTGGATATTGCTGAGATGATTGCTACCGCTGCCGATTTATAAATAAAAGAAATAAATATATTTTACGTAATGCCCTGAGAGCTATTCTCTGGGCATTTTTTATTTAATTAATTAAAAACACTATTTTTAGTTTGATGAACAGACATCCTTATATATCATTTTCCATTTTTTTAATACCCGCAATAATCAGCAGCTGCGGGTGGAATGATACAAATGAATATGCAGAGGTCGTTGAAGGGGATGATGAAATGGAAACAAGCCAGGGATCAGGTTATGGTTCATTTAAAGATTATGAACTCCGGAAAATCGGTGCAACTAGTTTTGAGGTGAATGACGACCACCCTACAAAGATTGCAGAATGGTCGATTAAAAATGGTTTTCGATGGATCTCAGGTTTTGAATATCGAGACCGCGGTGAGCTATATGTTTATTTGGATAAGCATGGTAATGGAATTAATATGAAGATGAGTTTTTATTTGCCCGAGAGAGAAGAATTTCCAACCGTTTATGATCACGATTTTGGCAAAAATGATGAGGCCGATTATTTAATGGCTGATATTGTAATTCGCAATGATCAAAATGGTAAAAAAATTAAGTTATCTGAACGAAGTTCAATTTCATCTAGCTCTTGGAGTGCAACTGGAATTGAATTTGCGCTAGATCTGACAGATTTACATGCGGTACCTGCAGGTGCAATGAGTTTTACGGTTGAAATTAGCACAGTGTTTGAGTCGTTTTTTGGTGTCCGATCAAAAGAAAAACCAGTAACCGCAAGCATTAATTTTCAATACGACATGCCAAAACTATATTATACCGATATCTACTTTAAAAAACTTGTTTTAAATAAAGAGTCTGTGAGAAGAAAGCTAGGTTCAGGTAATGATTTTAATAACCCTGATCCAGAAACCGGTATTCGCATTGTCTATAACGGATCCAGTGTTTTATTTGATTATTCCAAAAACTCATTCTCACTTCATTCAAGAAAGAAAGCAAGGTTTTACCACCTGAGTAAAGATGATCAGGTTCGAATAGATATTGAGGATGTCGATTATGGTTTTAATGGAAGCGATGATATAAATGATACAACAGTGTTTTTTAAGAGATTTAGAATCGAAAGACTATATAAACCTCCCCATGAAATATGTAGAAGAACTGCTGATATATGCAAAGTTCGGAGGAAAAGCTAATTTCGATTAGGTATGGAGATCGTTAAGGTAGTAGCCTTAGAGTCTATTAAAGAAGTAAGCCAATTGGCTTACAAACTTTTCCCGATTTATTATGATTACGTCAATCCCAAGCATGTTAAGGATTATCTTGATAGGTATCAATCTGAAGATGCTTTGAACCATCAGTTGAATGATAATTTCGTATACTATTTAGTAAAGGATGACGACCAAAAATCTATTGGATACATAGGATTGGAGCAACTTTCAGATAAAGTTCAATTATCTAAACTCTATCTTGATCCTGAAAAAAGGGGGAAAGGAATGGGGCGTCAATTGATGAATTGGATAAAGGACTGGACTAAAAGTAAGTCCTTAGGTCAAATTGATTTATATGTTATGCAAGAGAACAAGCCAGCCATTCAGTTCTACCTGAAAGAAGGTTTTGAGATAACAGGAGAATTTCTCGAGAAATTTGATTCAGGAGAGGTGGAGTATAACCATATTATGTCTTATTCATTCTAATCCCTAGTCATATGAAGTATATTTTAAATGGAGAGCAAACAGAGCGACTCAATTTTCGTCTATTAATGGCTTCCGATTATGACGAATGGCTGCCATTTTTTCATAATGCTCAGGCTATTGAATTTGTAGGTCTGGACAAAGACAAAACACCTGAAGAGCTTTGCGCTTATTGGCTAGCAAAGGGTCAGAAACGCTATGACGAAGATACTGGAGGTATGAATGTCCTCATCGATAAAATAACAGGGCATATGATTGGTCAAAGTGGTTGGCTTATTCAGCAGGTTGAAGGTGAAGAACTCATGGAAATTGGTTATTCGCTCTTACCGAACCATTGGGGCAAAGGTTACGCAACCGAAGCTGCAAGAAAACTCAAAGAATGGGCATTTAAAAATACTTCAAGAAATCAATTGATATCGATTATCCACACAGCAAATGCAGCTTCAGACCGTGTAGCTCAAAAAAACGGTATGAAATTATGGAAACATGTGCCTAACTATCAAGGCCTATCGGTGGATGTTTATCGCATTACAAGAGATGAATGGAGTACAACTTAACTTTTATAAGTTTCACTATATTAGCAGATAAGAACTAACGGTTGACCCCTAATCGCCGTTATAAAAAAAAACAACCAACGTGAAGAGAATTCTATTGATATTGCTGATTGCCTTTGGATCCATACAAGTAAACGCACAATGCGCCGAAGGTGAGGAAAATAAAATTATGTTAATCGGCGATAGCTGGGCATTTTTTATGTTTACAGACGGCACCTTTGATAATGTTTTAGATCATTGGGGAATGACACAAAAACGTTATTTCACAAATGCGACTTTATCTGTGAGTGGCGCAAGGACAGAGGATTTCTTGGAAGAAGCAAGGATGAATGAGATTGAAAATCAATTGAACAGTCAACCATCTTTAGAAGTGGTACACATTAGTTTAGGCGGGAATGACTTTTTAGGGAATTGGAACGTTGATTTTACAGAAGATGAAACTAACGCGCTCAGCGATGAGACATTTGACGAAATGACAACTTTAATCGATTTTATTCGTGAAGTAAGACCAGGAATTCAGATTGTTTTTAGTGGTTATATGTATGCGAACTTTGAGGAAGTCATCAATGATGCTGCTCCCTTTGAAGAGAGTCATCCATTTTATGGAAACTGGGAAGAAATGGGGTTTCCAACATTTGAAGAATTAAATACTTTATTGAATGGTTTTTCCGATCGTATGGAGGATTATGCAGATGTAGAGGAAGGAATTGATTTTATAAACGTTCCTGCTCTAATGCAGCGGATTTATGGTCAAGAAGAACCTCTTGGTGTTGATCCGGGTGGAACTTATGCTCCATACTTTCAACCACTGCCTTATGGTGATTTAACTTATCCATCACCTAAAGTCAGCATGCGCGATTATGGTATCACACGTGACTGCTTTCATTTGTCAGCAGAAGGTTTCTTTTACATGATCGACTATCAATTTCAAAAGTTTTATCATAAATTCTTAATGGATGATGCTTATTTATTAGCAGAAGAAGCGTCAAAAAATGGTTCAGTAAATGCGGGAGGCGATGTTTCTGGATTAATCGCACTAGGCGGCGCTGACGGCACTGAAAATCAAACGGTTCTCTCTTTCAATACAAGTAGTTTACCTGATACTGTGCTAACAGGTGCGAGTATCTATTTAAGAGTAGATTCAATAGAAGGCACTAGTCCACTTGGGGAAACTGTTGGTTTAACGATGATTAATGGTGCTTTAGGAACAGATGCGAATTTGAATCCAGATGATTTTGATGCCGCTGGAGAAATAACAATTACGGCTTGTGTTTTTGGTCAGGATGACGAGAGTAGTGATTGGGTACGCATCGATTTACCAGAAGAAATGTTTGAACTAATCGGTAATGATGGGGATTTACAGTTTTTGATTCGTTCACCTGAATCAGGGAGTGTTATTTACTTTTCAGGTACTGATGATCCAAAATTTGCACCTGTTTTCAATTTAAGTTTCAAAAGTGAGTTTGTGGGTATCGATGATAACGAGAATTTTGTTTCCAGCAAAACTGTATTTCTTTATCCAAACCCAGCTAAGGATCAGCTCAATTTTTATGGTTTAGAGGATCTCTCTTCTTATACCTACACAGTTTATGATCTGCAAGGTAGATCTTTCTTGGCGGGTACGTTTACAAATGGACAGTCCGTAAATATTGATGCTATTTCAAATGGTCAATATATAATGGTGTTGAATAATAATGTTGAGACCATTCAATTGAAATTTGTCAAGGAGTAGGGTTGATGAATTACTTAGTTCTATAAACTATGCGCGCATAAAATATTCTATCTCTAAAACAACTTCTTCATTTTATAAAGCTTATCTTTGTTTGAAATCAGATTTAGATTATGGCTAAGCACAAACTCTTGACGGAAATTCTCGGAATTGAACATCCCATTATTATGGCGCCCATGTTTTTGGTGAGTAATGCGAAAATGTTGATAGCGGCTGGGAATAATGGAATAACGGGTGCAGTTCCGGCGTTGAACTACCGCACAGATGAGGAATTCAGAGCAGCAATTAAAGAGATTCGTGCCAACACAAAGGGTCCGATTGGCATCAATTTGATTGTCAATAAATCAAATCCCAAAATGCCACAACAACTCAAGACTTGTGTAGAGATGGAGGTAGATTATATTATCACATCTTTGGGTAGTCCACGTTCTGTGATAGCGGCTTGTAAACCAAAAGGGATTAAAGTGTTTTGTGATGTGGTTGATTTAAAATTCGCGAAAAAGGTTGAAGAGCTTGGTGCAGATGCAGTTATTGCCGTAAATAAAGAGGCTGGGGGACATGCTGGTCCAATGCCACGTGAAGAGTTGATTCCATTATTGGTTGAAAATTTTGATATTCCGGTCATATCAGCAGGCGGTGTAGGTTCTTATGAAGATTTACAACGTATCTTAGATTTAGGAGCTTGTGGTGCCTCAATCGGCAGTATTTTTATCGCTTCAGATGAATCAGACGTTTCTCAAGAATACAAGCAAGCCTGTGTTGATTATGGTAAGGAGGATATCGTCATGAGTACAAAAATTTCAGGTACACCATGTACCGTCATCAACACCCCTTACGTAGAGAAGATAGGAACCAAACAAAATTGGTTTGAGCGTATGCTGAGCAAGAATAAGCGTTTAAAAAAATGGGTAAAAATGTTCACTTTTGTGCGTGGTATGAAGGCTATTGAAAAAGCTGCCTTCAGCGCAACCTATAAAACAGTGTGGTGCGCCGGACCGACAATCGAATATGTTAAGGCAATTCGACCGGTCAAAGAAATTATCAAAAGTATTACTGAGCCTTGAGCAGATTAGTTGAATGAATTATTTTGTTCCGATAAACTTGGCTTCATTGACCCCCTTATTAAAGGTGAATCGAAGCTTTTGTTCAGCACCTATATAAAGAAATTCATCTAGATAAGGGTCTGATTGTGTAATAGGTTCTACATTTATACCATTAGGAGTTACGAGTACTTCAAATGTGTCAAAATCATTTCCAGTCACTCGAATTTTATTGTCGTTCAACATTTTTACTTGAACCATATATCCGTTTGAAGTCAACGAATCTTTATCGTTGTAAATTCCTTCAAAAGATCCGGTATAATTTCCTTCAACAGTTAAAGCAGGTTCTTCTTTTTCACAACTGATTAATCCTAATCCGACGATTAAACCGATAACAAATAGTAGTCTTAATTTCATGATTCTTAGTTTTCCGTTTATAAATTTAATCAATTTCGTCCTGATCTGAAACGTTTCATCAAAATTTGACAATAAATCTAAGATTTATTCGACGTCCTGTCAAGTGGTTTGGAATGGCATAATACCTCCCTGCAATATCCTGGAGCCATTGATAGGAAATGATATTATTTACCCCTAGTATGTTAAAGGCGTCCAAACTCAAGGTCATCTGCTCAAATTTGCTTAAAAAAGGTTTATCGACGTATTTCTCCAGTGTTTCAGGATTGACAATATCATACATAAAACCAAGATCTAATCTTAAGTATGATTTTGTACGCAATACATCTTTGTAGCGTTCATAGGTCGGCGGACCATAAGGTAATGGCGTCCCCATCAATAAGCTAGCCGAAACTTTAATGTTTTCATACTTTGGCATTTTATCTTGGAAGAACACTGAAAATGTCAAGGTTTGGTCAGTCGGTCTTGGGATAAACCCTGGTTCTTGGTAAATAGAATCGGTAGGAGTATCATTCGCTGTGTAACCCGGTTGAATGGTGTCCCCGTCTGAATTTAAATAGAGGTAATAGAAGTCATTTAGAATATCTTCTTTGGTGCTCAGATAGCCAATCCTGAAGAAAGACTCAACCCCGGGCACAAATTCACCATTAATCTTGGCATCAGCACCATACGCAAAAGCTACTGCACTATTTTCACCATAATAACGAATACGGACATTGTCAATTTCATAAGGGACAACGTCCCACATATATTTATAATAGACTTCAGAAATGAATTTAAAAGGACGTCCCCAAAGATTAAAATAAACATCTGCTCCAGCTACGTTATGCCAAGATTTTTGCGACACCACATCAGAGTTTATCGTTCCATAGATATTTCGCATGGTTCGATAGAGAGGCGGTTGATAATATAAACCACTCGCCAATCTCAATTTTAAATTCCTGCGCAATACCGTTGTGTCTTTTGTCAAAAAATAATTACGTGGATTGTAAGTGATACTAGCTCTAGGGGTAACCCACCATTCGTCATTAAATGTTCGGTATCCTGCTCTTGTTCCTAGATTAAACGATAATTTACCTGGACTTTTTTCAATAGTATCTTGATAGGTTATATAATAATGCCCAGTATCATTCTTTACTTTCCGTTTTAAATCTACAATAACAGGCTTATAACCAACGATATTTCTTGAAAACTGTATGTAACTCGTAGTTCTCACATTTTCAACATAGTTATCTTGTTTAATGACCTCTTTTAGCTCCACCAAGTCAGGACTACCTTGTGGAATCGAATATCCTGCAGAATCAACCAAACTCCATTCTGACAAGCGATCATTGAAAGATTCGAGTTGAACCTTAGCTCCCCAATATAATTCAGCAGATTTCATCTGTGTTTGATCCTCATTGGTTTGTGGTTTAAAAGTGTATTTCCCGTCATGATATACATTTCCAATCCACACATCCAAATCATTTCGAGCATGGTCCAATAATCCGCCGACGCCGACATTACTGGTTGAATCACCAAATTCTTCTTTTGAAGGATCGGTTTCTAATTCATTTATCCAATACTCCGATAAAATATCAAAATGTTCGCTTTCAACTGATCTGAAAACAGAACCCACAAAAGTCATTTTTAAGCGCTCATTTTGAACCTTTTCTATACCGGTTGCAGCCGTAAAGGTTTGGAATTTTGTCTCTTCTTGTCCTTCAAAGAAAACGCGCAGTTGATAGGCCTCATTTACCGTTCCCCATGATGTGTTTCTAGAAGTTGGCTCAAAGCGATAGTTATTGGTTGAAAAGTGGCCCAATGTAAACCATTTAGTATAATCCCCAGGATCATCATAGTTTAAGTAAAAGTTGACCAAGAATTGATAATCAAAAAAGGTTGGATTGTAATCACCTTGGGTAGGTAAACTATTCAATACATAAGAGTTAGCGCGGTAACGAGCGCCTGTGATGTAATTTCCACGCCTGCCAGCAAATTGATTTTCGACATGGGCTTGCGCTCCCATTAAACTAGCCTGAGCAGATCCCGAAAAACCTAGAGGTTCACGATAACGAATATCGAGTACCGAACTGAGTTTGTCACCATAATAAGCATCAAATCCTCCCGCACTGAAAAAGATATTATCAACAAAGGCCGGATTGATAAAACTCAACCCTTCTTGTTGTCCTGATCGCGCCAAAAAAGGGCGATAGATTTGTATGCCGTTAACATAGATTAGGTTTTCATCATAATTACCACCGCGTACATTATAGTTAGCGGTAAGTTCGTTGTTTGAATTCACGCCAAGTCCGGCAGCTTTAATGATGTCTTCAAAGTTTTGTGACGGAGAAGCAATACGATTCAACTCAACAGGTGGAAAGCCATCCATAAAATCACTAGCTCTTACTTCACGAATAACCACAGGACCAAGACTTTCATCAAATACAGTTAGCCTTAGTCCGCGAATATCTTCACTGGCAACCGTAATAGGTTTCTTAATTTCTCGCTTCAAATATGAAACACGAATGACATAAAATTGATTGGGTGCAATGGAGATTTCGAAATAACCATTTTGATTGGTTTGTGTATTGATCTCTGTTCCGTCTACTTTTACTGAGGCTCCGACAAGCGGACGCTTATCTTCATCGGCAACAATACCCGATATTTTAATGTTTTGACCGACTGCAAAAATCGGTAAAAACAAGAGGAGTGTAAGCACGTATTTCTTGAACAATATCAAAGCGGATCAAAATTAAGCATTCGAATCTAAAACAAAACGAAATCACTCAAGGTTTATTTCATGGATGAACAGAATTATTACTACCAGAACTTGAATATCAATAAACCGTGGTCAAATACCTCCGTTATCCTACGCGCAAGCCCAGATGTAAACAACTAACGACAATTTGTTGATATTCTGTTGGGTTTTTCTGTAAAATGCATGGGTTTAGCCCTTATTTTTGTCAGTTGTGGCTAAATTATAAGATATGGCTGAAGAAAATGTGACATATGATGAAGAGAATATCCGATCACTCGATTGGAAAGAGCATATCCGAATGCGGCCCGGAATGTATATCGGGAAACTGGGAGATGGTTCTGCACCTGACGATGGCATTTATGTTCTAGTCAAAGAGGTAATGGATAATTCCATTGACGAATTTGTGATGGGCAATGGTAGGCGGATCGACGTTAAAATTAAAGACGGAACGGCAACTATAAGAGATTATGGTCGAGGAATTCCATTAGGAAAAGTTATTGATTGTGTATCTAAAATCAATACGGGAGGTAAATATGATTCAAAAGCCTTTAAAAAGTCTGTGGGTCTAAACGGAGTTGGTACGAAGGCGGTTAATGCGTTAAGTGATAATTTTACTGTTGCATCTATTCGTGAAGGCAAGAAAAAAACAGCCCTTTTTGAGCGTGGTGAATTAGTGGAAGATAAGAATCTAGAGGATGTGTCTGAAAGAAACGGAACTTTCGTGCAATTCATTCCTGACCATTCGATATTTAAAAATTACACGTTTAAAACACCCTATTTACAGAAGTTGTTTTGGAATTATTGCTACCTCAATCGAGGATTAGCAATTTATTATAATGGTGAGAAAATGGTGTCTGAAAACGGTCTAAAAGACCTGTTGGAAGATAATATGGAGAATGATCCATTATATCCAATCATTCATTTAGAAGGAGAAGACATTGAAGTAGCGATTACACACATTCGTTCATATGGAGAGAGTTATTATTCTTTTGTAAACGGACAACATACGACACAGGGCGGTACACATTTAACTGAGTTTCGTGCTGCAGTTGCACGTGTGATTCGTGATTTTTATGGAAAGAATTATGATGCAGTTGACATACGTCAATCGATTGTAGCAGCAGTTTCTGTTAAGGTAATGGAGCCAGTTTTTGAATCGCAAACAAAAACTAAACTCGGTTCTCAAGAAGTGGAACCGGGCGGACGTTCAATGCGAGCATTCATTAATGATTTTCTCAAAGAAAAACTGGATAATTTTTTGCATCGAAATCCTGAAGTAGCAGATGTCTTAGAGAAAAAGATTAAGCAATCAGAGAAAGAAAGAAAAGAATTATCAGGCATCCGAAAATTGGCTCGTGAAAGAGCTAAAAAAGCCAGTCTACACAATAAAAAATTACGTGATTGTCGTATTCACTTAAATGATAAGAAGAATTCGGATTTAAAAGATAAATCGACGCTTTTTATTACGGAGGGAGACTCAGCAAGTGGTTCGATCACAAAATCACGCAGAGTGGATACCCAGGCTGTTTTTAGCTTGCGAGGTAAACCATTAAATAGTTATGGCTTAACTAAAAAGGTGGTGTATGAAAATGAAGAGTTCAACTTACTTCAAGCGGCGTTGAATATAGAAGATGACATAGACGATTTGCGATATAAAAATATAGTCATAGCAACGGATGCAGATGTCGATGGAATGCATATTCGTTTATTGTTGTTAACTTTCTTTTTGCAGTTTTTTCCTGATTTGGTTAGACGAGGTCATGTTTATATTTTACAGACACCATTGTTTAGAGTTCGGAACAAAAAGGATACCTATTACTGTTATACTGAAGAAGAACGAGTAGACGCTATCCAAAAATGTGGTAAAGCTGCAGAAATCACGCGATTTAAGGGGTTGGGTGAAATTTCTCCAAATGAGTTTAAGAATTTCATTGGAGAAGACATTCGTTTAGATCCTGTATTAATTGACAAGGGTGCAAAAATCGAGGATGTCTTAAAGTTCTATATGGGTAAAAACACACCGGACCGCCAAGAGTTTATTATTGATAACCTCCGTTTTGAAGACGCGGTAGCATAAAAAAATGAAATGAAGAAATTTTTTCTGATAGTGACATTTACAGCCTTATTCTTTGGGCAAGATGCTTGGGCGCAAGGAAAAGGGATCGTCAAATTTTTTGTTGAAGTGGATAATGGTTATTTCGAAATTGAGTTGAATGACACCATGTTACTTAAGCGCTATAAAGATACGTTACCAGCAGGTCATTACGAAGCAAAAGTCTGGTCACCAGGATACATCGTTGCTCCCATTTCGTTTGATGTGGTAGACGGTATGACAACTGAAAAACATGTAAAGATGGCGAAGAATAACGATTTTGTGCGTTATGAAGAAGAGTATAAAGCTTATCGTGCACAATTTCACAAGCATTTAACCTTGCCGGTTTCTTTGTCATTAGGTACAGCAATTACATCTGGAATTTTCATGGCTAACGCTTACGAGAAACGGCAGGCTATTTTGTCTGATGTGGACTTATATGGCAAAATTGCCAATCCAGATGAAGTGGAAGCTGTCAAAGCGCAGGTTTTACAGAATAATAAGCAATACAACCGTTATCGTACTGGTTTTTTTATTGGTACCGGTCTGACGGTCGGAATTGTCGGTGCTACCATTTGGTCTTATCGAAAGTTTAAACGCGAGTATACAGAACCAACCTTCAATAAAGAGAGTCCTTTTAAGGATAAGTATTCATTTAAT
>JAURQI010000059.1 GCA_030836155.1 Crocinitomix sp. | reverse complement strand
CTGTATTTTTGATTCGTGGTATTCTTTTTGATAAACATAAAGAAATAATTAATAAGTTTGACCAAATAACTAACTGGATTTATCATGAAAAAAATTAGCATCATAATCGGTATTTTTTCTTTATTCTTATTTACGCGTTGTGACATTTTAGAAGATGTAGCATCAGAGGTGGTTTCTACAAATGGAAGTGGCGATACACCTGCGCCTTCATTGACGAACGGTGAAGTTATTCAGGGATTAAAAGAAGCTTTAACCGTAGGTATAAAAAATGGCGCATCAATGGCAAGCGCTACAGATGGTTTTTTCAAAAATTCAGCGATTAAATTGCCGTTTCCTCCAGATGCAATAGCACTTATGGATAAGGCTATTGAGTGGGGATTACAAGGCAAGGTAGATGAAATAGTTTTAACACTGAACAGAGCTGCGGAAGAAGCTTCTAAAAAAGCCGCTCCAATTTTTGTTGATGCGATTACTAATATGAGTATTTCTGATGGATTTGCCATTTTGAATGGTTCTGATTCGGCAGCAACAATGTATTTGAAGGATAAAACAACTTCCCCGTTGACTACAGCTTTTAAGCCTGTCGTTAAGGATGCTATCGAAACGGTAAAATTGACAAGCTATTGGAACCCAGTTGCGACGAAGTATAATAATTGGGCACCTCTTTTCGGAAAAGACAAAGTAGAAGCTGATTTAGATACGTATGTGACTGATCGAGGAATTCAAGGTTTATTCTTTTTGGTAAAAGAAGAAGAGAAGAAAATTCGACTTAATCCAGCTGCTCGTGTGACTGATATATTGAAGAAAGTGTTCGGAAGTTTGGGTAATTAACCGAACATAACAAAATTTTATAAAAGCTGTAATCTCAGGATTGCAGCTTTTTTTATGCCTGCAAGTTTTGCCATATTTCCATTGAATCCTTTAATTTGTCGATTTCTACACAAGCATGGTCGAATTCTGTTTGGAATAAAACATTATTTTTTGTTTCTTGTTTTATTAAAAACAACCAAAACCAACAGCCTATTAAACAATTGACGGCGCAGGGCAATCATCAGAGCCAAGAGATTATAATATATCAGACGGTGTGTTTGAGAGAACGATTAATTACTATCGACTAACTCAAGTTGATTTTGATGGCAAGCAGACGCATTTAAAAACCATTAATATTGATAATCGTAAAACAGTCGGTCGAAATTTAGTTCAAATTGTTAATCTCATGGGTGTGGAGGTTGATGAAAGCTATAATGGCATTAAAGTATATGTTTATGATGATGGTTCTTTTGAGAAAATTGTCGGTAACAAATAATTATTAATTAAAGGAAAAAGAGGTCATATGCCCTATGTTTTAAGCCAACCAACCAAAACTTGACCATTCACTTCGGCGATACTTCGTCCTTTAATTTTAGGCCCTTATCCATTTTTGTTCTTCCGGACAGAAATGGGAAGGGCTTTATTTATTTAAGAGCCTACTAAGTGTTAAAGAATAATAAAAGAATCGGAGTCTTTTCATTTCAGTTAATATCCCTTAAAAATATTGGCTAATTTTGATTCTAATGAAGGTGCTCTTAATAACAGATGGAATTTATCCTTTCCAGTTGGGAGGGATGCAAAAGCACTCCTTGATATTAACACGTTTATTGGCTGATCATCATATTAAAGTACATCTCGTTCATTGCGGAGGAGACCTTTATGATCAACAGGCCTTTGATGACTTGTTTAATGCCGAACAACTGCGGTATATCCAAGAGACCCATATTCCTTTCCCTAAATTAGATGCCTTTCCAGGGCATTATTTAAGGGAGAACAAGCGTTATTCTAATCTGATATTTAAAAAAATTCGAGAAGAGGGGGAAAACGAATATGATTTGGTGTATACCCAAGGATTTACGGGATGGGAATTCATCAAGCAAAGAAAAGCCGGTAAATGGCAGGCTCCAGTGGTTGTAAACTTTCACGGGTTTGAAATGTTTCAAAAGCCACCTTCAATTAAAGTAAAGGCGTCATACGCATTATTGAAAAGTACGGTGCGAACCATGATTCGACAAGCGGATTTTGTCTATTCTTTTGGCGGAAAAATACATCCACTTTTATTACAAGAAGGTGTTAAAGAAGAACAGTTATTGCTGCAGTCGAATTGTATTGATGAATCTTGGTTAAATGATCAAATCGAACCCGTAGGTGAAATTCGAAAATTTATTTTTGTTGGTCGATATGAACGCAGAAAGGGAATTGAAGAATTGAATCAAGCATTGGAATTATTATCTTCTTCAGAAATACCTTTTTCAATGACTTTCATCGGGCCAATTCCGGAAGATAAACGAGTGAAAGATGATCGTATTCATTACGTTGGTGAAGTGAGGGATGAGAGCCTCATGCGTCAGTATTTAAGACAGGCCGATTGTTTGATTTGCCCTAGTCATTCAGAAGGAATGCCAACTGTCATATTGGAAGCAATGGCCTCTGGACTAGCGATTATAGCAACGGACGTTGGAGCCGTATCAAGGCAGGTGACTACAAATGGAGTTTTATTGTCAGATCCTGATGTTTTGTTGATCAAAAAAGCGATCGAATCTATGTGCGTCGTTCCGGCGGCAAAAATCGAAAAATTAAAGCAAATTTCTGTCGAAATGATTCAGGATCATTTTCTTTGGCAAAGAATTGCAGAACAAAAAATTGCAGACTTTAATTTGATCATTAAGAAACAAGAACTAGCTCAATAAGTGCAGATCTATTTTAACGCAATTCAGCGCTCAATTGACGTTCTAATTGTTTACGAATTTCATCCATAATTCCGTCAATCTGCTTGTCCTTTAATGTTTTTTCGTCGTCTTGAAAAATAAAGGAGACAGCATACGATTTTTTACCATCTGGTAAATTTTTTCCTTCATAGACATCAAATAACCCGACTTCCTTGAGGATCTTTTTATCTGTCTTTTTAGCGATTTCAGATATCTCACGAAAGCTAACCGAACGGTTTAATAAAAGTGAAAAATCACGTCTTACGAATTGTGTCTTTGGTAAAGGCTGAAATTGAGTCTTATTCATGACAGATGCTTCTATCACCTGATCCCAATTGAATTCAGCATAAAAGACTTGACTTTTAACCCCAAAAGATTTGCAAATTTCAGGTTTTATCCACCCCATTTCTGCAACGGCTTTATTTGCTATCCTTATTTCATAACCATCTTCCAAAAGATCGTTTTTCAATTCCTCAATTTTAGGATTTTTGTTGATACCTAGCTTATTGAGAATCGATTCAACCATTCCTTTGAGCGTATAAAAACTAGAGTTGCTCGTTTTCTCTGCCCAGTTTTCCGCTTTTTTAGCTCCAGTCAACCAAATCGATAGATGTGCGGACTGAGAATAGCCTTCTACATCTTTGCGATAGCAATTACCCAATTCGAATAATTTCAAATCAGGTGCTTGTCTGTTTTGGTTATGCACAATATTTTTTAGACCGCCAAAAATCATCGTCTGACGCATGACATCTAGTTCATTACTTAATGGATTTAATAATTGAACATCATTCTCGGGTTTAAATGCTTTTGACGAAATGTTTTCCCAGTTTGAAGAGCTCGTTAAGGAGTTGTTCATGATCTCATTAAACCCGTTACTAACCAATAGGTCTGCGGCAATATTATAAATCTTATCTCGATCTAGTTTTTTATGAAACGTCAATGAAGCATTCAATTTATCCGGAATCGGAACTTGATTAAACCCATAAATACGAAGAACTTCTTCAATAACATCCGCTTCTCGCGTAACGTCAACCCGATAAGTGGGGATTTTTAATACAACCTCTTCTTCAGAGTCAGAAACCATGTGAATGTCCAATTGATTTAAAATGTCTAATATCGCTTCATCAGAAATCTCAACTCCACATAATTTACGACAACGATCAAAACTAAAAACAACTTCATTTTCGTTGATCGGGTTCGGGTATAGATCTGCTAATTCGATCAATTCACCTCCAGCAATTTCGAGAATAAGTTGCGTAGCACGATCTCTTGCTGTTAATATGAAGTTAGGGTCAACTCCACGTTCAAATCTGAAAGACGAATCCGTATTCAATCCATGACGTTTAGCCGTTTTTCTCACCGAAACAGGGTTGAAGTAGGCTGCCTCCAAGAAAATCCCTTTTGTATCCGCTTGTACCCCTGAATCTAAGCCGCCAAAAACACCAGCGATACACATAGGGCCATCAGCATTACAAATCATCAAATCCTCTTCGTTTAGCTCACGCACTTCATCGTCTAAGGTCGTCAATTTTTCGTTGCTTTTTGCACGACGAACAATCACATTATCGTTTACTTTATTCAAATCAAAAGCATGCAATGGACAACCGGTTTCGTGTAACACAAAATTGGTAATGTCCACGATGTTGTTTATCGGTGACAAACCGATTATTCTCAATCTATTTTGCAACCATTCTGGTGATTCGCTCACCGTTATACCTTGAATAATAGCGCCTGCATAACGTGGAGCTCCATCTATATCTTCAACCTTAATGGACAGACCACTTTTGCCAGTTGGCTTGAGGTCTGCTAGCGGAATGTTTAATTCAAGCTTTGTCTTATTATGGTAATTCAAATATGCTTTTAAATCTCTGGCTACACCAATATGGCCCATTGCATCTGCTCTATTTGGTGTAAGACCAATTTCAATAAGATAATCATCCTCGATTTCAAAATATGCATTAGCTGGCGTTCCAATCTTCGGTTCATCCGCCAAGACCATTATTCCTTCATGTGATTGTCCTAGGCCTAATTCATCCTCAGCACATATCATTCCGAAGGAAGCAACCCCTCTGATTTTCGATTTTTTTATTTTAAAAGCTTCGTCTGGGTTAGGGTAGAGTGTAGTGCCAACCGTTGCTACTACAACATGTTGATTAATATCTACATTCGGAGCGCCACAAACAATCTGTAAAGGCTCTTCTTGTCCCACATCCACTGTCGTAACGTTTAGACGATCTGCATCAGGGTGTTTTTCTTTCGTTAAAATCTTACCAATGACGACACCTTCTAGTCCGCCTTTAATAGTTTCTACCTTTTCTAAACCTTCAACCTCCAATCCAGTATCGGTTAATATTTTAGCCATTTTCTCGGCTGATAAATCAGTGTTTATATAGGTCTTTAGCCAGTTGTATGAGATCTTCATGCTTAAAAAATCGAATTCGTCACAAATGTAGTTATTCGCTTTTCAATTGAGAAATTGATGAGAAATAAATTAAATTTATTCTTTCACTGAAACCTTTTAGGTGATTTTCGTTTTAAAGAAAAGAACCGATATTTTATGCGTTATCTAATTGTAATACTGTTGTTTGGACTGTTGTTAAGTGCCGTTAATGTGAAGGAAGTTAAGCGCGTGCCGATAGATGAAAAGGCGATGCTCGATCGGCATAACTATTATCGTGATCAAGTTGGCGTAGCTCCACTCGAATGGTCGGATGATTTGGCTGATTATGCACAAGAATGGGCGAATAAACTCAGTAAAAAGTGCGATATGTACCACAGCACGGGGCCTTATGGTGAAAATATTTTCTGGACAAGCGGCAAAGCATCAGAAACCGCCGTTGTTGATAATTGGGCCGACGAGAAACGATATTTTAATCATAGGACTCCAGTCTATCGTGCGCGAAATGGAAATCGATATGGGCATTATACACAAATCATTTGGAGTGAAACCACCCATGTTGGTGGCGCTTATCAAAAATGTAGACACGGTGGAGAAATATGGGTGTGTAGTTATAACCCGCATGGCAACATCATAGGAGAAAAGGCATTTTAATTCGTTTTATAAAATTTTTATCCTTTATTTTTTATTGGTGAAAATTCGTTAACTTTATAAGATGTAGATTAATAGATTTCGTAATCGGAAGAATCGATTACACCAAATAATCTGCTAGAAACATGAAGTTAACGGATAATATCAAAAAAATTGGTCTTTCGCTAATAGCGACGATTGCTGTAAGTTACGTTTATGCACAAGACTTTTCTTATTCAAGTGTGAGTGTAGAGCAAGCCACTTTTACTGGCGGAAATCTACCAATACGTCGAGACGAAGGTGGAACATTTTATGGAACACCTCATTGGATAAGTGGAGCTGAAAATCAAGTTCCAGTTGCATACGTCAGTGGAAGTACAGCAAGAGTAAACGCACATTTTAAGTTTACCTGCGAGAATGCACCAGACTCCATTATGGTAAGAGGAATTGGTCCTGACGGATTTGATTTTGAACCACGCACGGTCGCCGTTGAAGAAGAAGCGCCAGGGGAATATAGTTTTTATTACCCTTCAACTTACGCTTCAACCGAATTTACAGCAGGGGAATCTGATTTTTATAAACCTTTTACAATTGGTTGGGATGTATCATTTAATGACGGAGAGGATTGGCGAAATGCAGATTCGACTCGCAATAGCATGTATGTGACGCGTGATAATCCGCAAAGTGAAGCAGGGCACTTCAAATGGTATCATTCTGTTTATGATATCAGCTGCAGAAATGCAGATGGATGGTCAACCGATGAAGAAATCATTGCGGCAGTTTGGGACGAGTATACGGATCAGGTTGTCTTAAATTACAAAGACGACAGCTTACATTATTACAGTCCAAAGAACACCTATTTTACCAATTTAGGAGGCTTATTGGAGAATAGAAATGCACAGTGCTATACATTTGCGCAGCTTTTCTTAGCAACGATTAAGATTCAAGGTGTCGTTCGAACAAACAATTATGTATACATCACACCAGTTTATTCGACAACATGTGGGGGCTATTCTGTCAACCGTTTTTTGGTAAAAGATTGGGATTTTGGCACACCAACAGGTTCTGGATGTGAAGCATATCCGTATGAAAATTCATACACATCATTATTGCCTTACCCTTACACGGATTACAATTTTATTACGGCAGATGTTACAGATCAAACGGGAATACCTGGACAATGTTCAGATAATCCGAGTTCTTATTTTAACAACCATCAAATAGCACTCATTGACGGAGTTTATTATGATGCTTGTTACGGCGTAACATTTGAAAGTCTTGAAGATATTCCTTACGAAGCATTTGATGGCTGGGGATTTAGGTATACCTCGGGAGGTGTTACTTATGCTCGCTTTACAAATGACATGGATGCAACAGAATTATCGCAATCGATCACAACATTTTAATGCGCTTTTGGATTTTAAATAGCCTTTTATTCTGTATCGGGTTTACCTTTGGGCAAGCACCGGAAAGGAAAATTATTATTGAAAATGGGACCTATCACTACGTCACCATCAATGATAATAATCAGCTGGCCACTTATTATCGGGGGGCAACAACGAGCCCAATTAAGGAAGGTAAACGTTATGTTCTACCCGTCGGTAGAAACTTAACCGCTCATTTTAATCCATTGGCTTGGGACCTAAAAGATGATTCTATTGTTGCCGTGAATTTTATGGATCACGTCATGAATGATCGTTATGAAGCGATTAAAAAGATAGGGTTATTTGATTTGCAAGAATGGAACAGCACAATGGTTATTGGAGAGCTTATACAGGCTTGTGTGAACCAACCGCAATACATTTTTAATCAGCCTTATCTGAGCTTAAAAGAGAAAACAGACATATTTAATCACTTCTATTTCGATTTGGCTTTGATTGGGGATGAGGTTTGGATGGTGATGAGTAATAAGGGAAGTTTTCGCATTTGGAAATATGCTGACGGTGAATGGAAAAAAAGTAAAATCTACAAAAGAGAATGGAAAGCGCATTTCACATTAGTTAAGGAGGGTAATAAACCTATATTATTAACCGAAACAGGAGAAAAAATAGTCGTATCGCTGGATGGTGTTGAAATCATACAGCAAGGAAAAAATAATTTTGAACTGAAAGATTATACAGTAGTAATAGATCGCGATAACGGGAAAAACTACTACATCAAAAATAATTTTATAATACCTGAGCAATCGATAACTGAATTGTTGAAAAAATCGGGCAGCACGATATAAAGAACTGATAATATAAGAAGCTATGAAGAAGATATTTTTACTCATAATTTTATTTTGCGGCGTTTGGACGTTTGCAGCAGATTTAGAGGCTTCAATAACTGATGCTGATCCAGGAGAAGCGAATGGAGCTGTTGACTTGAGTGTGACTGGCGGAGTTGGACCTTATACTTATTCATGGACAGGTCCCGATGGATTTATTTCTTCAGATGAAGATTTGATAGATGTAGAGTCTGGAATTTATACCGTTACGGTAACCGATCAATATTGTGGTGTAGCTACGATGGAAATAGAAGTAGGTGTCCAGAATTTTTCTACAATTGCTGAAGGTCAAAATACTGATATTTCAGTTTATCCAAACCCTACCCGTTCAATCGTTTTTATTCAATCAGATGAGCCTGTAAAATCGGCAGTTTACTCATCGTCAGGACAAGAAGTGATTTCAGCCGATATCCGCAATTCAGTTGATTTAAGCGGTCAAGCACCAGGGTTGTACTTTGTGCATATCTTCTTATCAGAGGGATTGGTAGTTAGAAAAGTAACGCTTCAATAAGCTCCTTCCAAACCATACGATTTGAGTAAAGCCTCAAATTCGGGGTCAGTTTCCACAGGGAAGTTCAATTGAAGTGCTTTGAGTATATTTTCTTTAGCTCCCTCTTTATCATCAAAATCGTCATAAAAAAGCGCAATGTTTTTATAGACATAAGGATTCCTAGGTACCAATTCCATTGAATGAAAAGCATCCAGAAAGGCACGCTCATACTGATTTAAGCCTCGGTATGCATAAGCACGATTATTATAGGCATACGCATTCATACTGTCAATTTCAATAATTCGGGTCATATCCGCCAACGCTTGTTCATATTTCTTTTGTGGAAACCAGATATAAAAGGTTCTATTATTATAGGCTCCTGTATAGCTTTTGTCGAGGTTGATGGCCCTGTTAAAATCAAGCAAGGCTTTTGCGGTATCAGCGTTTTCTGCATAAAAGCAGCCGCGAGTAAAATAATATAGCGCTTCACGATCCAAATCGATGGCTTGAGAGAAATGATTCTCAGCCATTTCATTATTCTGAATGAGCTGATTTGCATTGGCTAATAGGTACGATGCAAAAGCCCGTTGTTCTTGATCTTTGAGCCTTTGCAAGGATTTTTCGACTTGGATTATTGCATTTTCAGGATCATTTGTTTCCAGTAGAAAATAACCATGAATAAGTTGATAATAGGCCGATGAAGTATCAATAGCTGTTTGACTAAATAGAATCGTTTTCGCCATTTCATCCTGATCTGTGTCCAGTAATAATTTTGCATAGTGCAAATGATAATCACTGCTCCTTGGCTCGAGTTCTAAGGCCTTTTGAATAACTTTTAATCCGCTCGAATAGTTGCGTTTTCCTTCATATGCTTCTGCTATAAAAGCGTAAGCTTGAGCTTTGTCAGGATGTGAAAGAAGATAAGATTCAAAATCTTTTCGCGCGCGATCATGTTGATTAATACTCAGATACAATTTCCCCCTTTGCCACAGGCTTTCATCGTCATTAGGCATACTTTGAATGACTTGAGTAAAATCGGCAATAGCTTTATAAGGTTGCTCATTGGCTTTATATGCCATTCCACGATCATGGTATAAATAACCCACGTTTGGGGCAAGTTCAAGGGCATCTGAGTAGAATAGAATACTCTTGATAAAATTCCCTTTAACAAAAGATTTTTCTGCTTTTTTAGCAGCCTTTAAGGCTCTTTTTTCCGCTATATCAGTTTGAGCAAAACTTTGGTCAAATGAAGCAAGAAGGCAGCATAACAGAATTATCGTTTGACTGAACTTTTTCATCCATTGATTTGCTCTAGAAAATGAGTAACATTTTTTTCAATGCGTTCTTCAATATTTGAAATGTCAGCTTTTAAAAATTGTTTGCCCGTGATGTGTTGATACAGCTCAATATAACGCTCACTAACCGATTCTACAAAAGCATCTGGCATTTCTGGTATAGTCTGTCCTTCCAGTCCTTGAAATCCATTTTCAATTAACCATTCCCTCACAAATTCTTTGGAAAGTTGCTTTTGTTTTTCATCATTGGCCTGACGGTCGTCATAACCTTCCGCATAAAAATAACGAGAAGAGTCGGGTGTATGAATTTCATCGATGAGATATATTTCACCATTCTTTTTACCAAACTCATATTTGCTATCAACCAGAATTAATCCTCTTTCAGCTGCAATTTCAGTTCCGCGTTGAAAGAGCTCACGTGTGTACTTTTCGAGTAAAAGATAATCTGCTTCTGAAACAATACCCTGTGCTATAATTTCTTCGCGAGAAATGTCCTCATCATGCCCTTCTTCTGCTTTGGTAGCTGGCGTAATTATTGGGCTAGGTAGGCGATCATTCTCTTTTAAACCTTCTGGCAGTGCAACACCGCATAAGATCCGCTCACCTTTTTTATACTCTCGAGCAGCATGTCCTGCTAAATAACCTCGAATGACCATTTCTACCTTGAATGGTTCACATTTATGACCAACTGCAACACTCGGGTCAGGTGTGTCAATTAGCCAGTTCTGAACGATATCTTCAGTTGCTTTCAAAAATTGAGCAGCAAGCTGATTTAAAACCTGTCCTTTAAAAGGAATGGGGCGTGGTAGGATGTGATCAAATGCTGAGATGCGATCGGATGCTACGATGATCAAATGATCGTCTTTTATCGTGTAAACATCCCTTACTTTTCCATTATAGACAGCCGTTTGTCCTGGAAACTGAAAATGAGATTCTTTTATAGCGTTCATAGAATAGTTATTAATCGTCTTTAAATGCGTTTATAATTTGTTTGACAAGTTGATGTCGAATAACGTCGTTAGCCGTTAATTCAACCACTTCAATGCCTTCAATATCTCTTAATCGGTCAACAGCTTCAATCAAACCTGATTTTTGATTTTTCGGAAGGTCAACCTGAGTATGGTCTCCTGTAATTATGAATTTAGCGTTTCTACCCATACGGGTTAAAAACATTTTCATTTGATTGATGGTCGTGTTTTGAGCTTCATCCAAAATTACAAAGGCTTTATCCAATGTTCTCCCGCGCATAAAAGCCAATGGCGCGATTTCGATGATGCCCGTTTCAATATATTCTATTAGTTTTTCAGCAGGAATCATATCTCTGAGGCCGTCATATAAAGGTTGAATATATGGGTCAAGTTTTTCTTTCATGTCACCGGGCAAAAAACCTAAGTTTTCTCCAGCTTCAACAGCAGGTCTAGTTAATACAATTCGCTTTACCTCTTTGTTTTTTAATGCACGTACAGCAAGAGCGACTGATGTATAGGTCTTACCAGTTCCAGCAGGCCCAACAGCAAATACCATGTCATTTTCAGTAGCTGCTTTAACTAGTTTGCGTTGGTTGGCTGTGCGCGCTTTGATGAGATGTCCACCATTTCCGTGAACGATGGTTTCTCCAAATTCTTTGAATGGAATTTCTTCCGTTTCTTTTAACATCAACGTCTCTATATTGTTCTCAGTTAGAGAACCATAATTGTTAATGTGAGAAATCAATAAGGTTAGCTTCTTTTCAAATTGTTCAATTACTTCGGGCTCGCCGATCAATTTGATCTGGCTTCCACGCGCAACGATCTTCAATTTTGGGTAGTAGCTGCGGATTTTATCGAGCTTTTTATCGTTGACTCCGTAAAGGTCAACTGCCGAAATTCCTTTAATCTCAATTGTTTTTTCCTGCAAAATATGTTAATTAAATATAAAGGACGTCCTTCATATACTTAAATTAAAAACTAATTTTGGGTAAAATTAAAAATTTCTCAGTGACAGGGTGTTGGAAAACATCTGTTTATTTGAGAAAAATGGATGTATGCAAATTGTTACATTAACAACGGATCTTGGATTGAGCGATTATTATGTGGCTTCCCTCAAAGGCCAGTTGTTAAGTGCATGTCCAGAAATAAGCTTAGTGGACATCTCGCATGAGATCCAACCCTTTAATATCGCGCAAGCTGCATTCTATATTAATAACGTTTTAAGTGATTTTCCGGAAGGTACAATTCATTTCCTCGGAGTGGATGCTTTGCCTAAGATCAGCATTGGAAGTCCAGAATCCAACCTTTATCCAGCTGTAATGAAACTGAATGGACATTATTTTGTTGGTTGTGATAATGGTATATTTTCTTTGATCAAAAATTATCGAAATGCTGAAGAGATTATCCGTTTGGATGATTTTAGTGCGAAATTTGCTCTTCGTTTTCCGACCCGTTATATTTATGTACCGACCATCAAACGTCTAGTAGATGGCGGAAAAATGGCAGATTTAGGAGAGCCAATTGAATCCGTTAAAAAAGTATTTACGGCGCAACCAACGTTAGAGAATAACTTGATTAAGGGTGCAGTGATTCACATTGATAAATATGGAAATGTAATCGTCAATATTACCGAGAAGCTTTTTAATGAAGTGGGCAATGGTAATCCATTCACGATATACTTTAAGAGCGCACAGTACTTTATTGAGACCATATCAAAAAACTATCATGAGGTTCCGACGGCAGAGAAGTTAGCCTTGTTTAATGAGTCTGGCTTCTTAGAAATAGCCATCAATAAAGGCGTCAAAGGAAATGGAGGAGGAGCAGGTTCTTTATTAGGTTTGTCGGTGGGCGACCTTGTGCGTATGGAGTTTCACCCGAAAGGATCAAAGGATAATATAGAATCTTTGTTTCCGTCAGAATAAAATGACTTATGTTGATTCAACGCATCGTAAAAATGACATTTAAGCCAGAATATTGCTCTGACTTTGAAGAATATTTTGCAACCATTAAAGATCGTGTAGGCCATCAACCTGGCTGCAGCGGTGTTAAATTACTCAAAGTCAAAAGTGAAAACGGTGTATATTTTACTTACAGTATTTGGGATTCGGCAGAAGATTTGGAACGTTATCGGCATACAGAATTATTTGGTCAGGTTTGGCCAAAAGTAAAAGCTTGGTTTGGTGCAAAACCGGAAGCGTGGAGCACTGAGATTCAAGCAGAATCTGAACCACTTTAAAAATGATTTTCTCAAAACATATGAAATTTTCACTCTACCTAATTTTGATGCTATTTTCCGTTGTAACTGTGGCTCAAGATGATTCTAAAGGTGTAATAGATCTTCCAAAAGAAGTGCAAAAAAAGATGGAGTTTGCCGGTGTATTTAAGAGCTCTATCGGTATTGAATTTGCGGGGAAAAGTGGTTTGGTTGGCGTGAACTACGATTTGTTATTATCCAGACATGTGCGCCTAGGAATGGGGCTTGGATATGCTGGTGCTGGTATGGATTTAAAGTTCTTTCCAATTGGAGGTGTTAAAAGGGGTAAATTGAGGTTTACGGCTGGACTGAGAGCCAATTATATGGCGTTTCCAGAGCAAGATCATAAACTATTTTTAAGTGCACCGCTTGGCTTGTTTTACGCGGGTGTCAATCGTATCAATTATGAGTTTGATATTGGTCCTTTGCATCAACAGGTTTATCCACAAACGGGTTCCGTTGAAGGATTTTCAGATCAGTTTCAATACGTTTGGTTCTCTCTAAAATTGAGTTATCGCTTTTCATTTTATGCCATGAAACGCTACCGTCAATTCGATAAGAATAAATAGGCTACAGTTGATAATAGATCCCTATTTCACCCGTTAAAAAAGTGCCCGGTTCATTGGTAAGGTTTCGCACACCATAACCGGTTTGTAGGTTCAGATTGAGCACATCCCAAAAATCAATTTTTAAGCCAATGCCTAATCCGAGGGCAAAACTATTATCTACTTGCTTTTCATTCCCTAAGTATTCAAACGTTATCGGGTCGTATATAGCCTCTTCAAAGATATTAGAATTGATTCTTGTACCAAAATAACTGAAGAGATCAACGCGATCATTGTCTTTCATCAAAAATAGAGCGCTTGCGCCACCATTGATCCAAATATCACCTTGTGCGAAAATTGGAATAGTGGTGACTTGAAATCCCCATCTGGTAGGCCAGTAGCGATAGGAAAAACCGATGCCAGTTGTACCGCCTGCACTCAGACCAATATGATGTGAAGTTAACAGTGGTGCTGGTGATTCATTTGTCTCTTCCCCCTGAGCCATTGTGGTGCCAAAAAAGAAGGCGCAAATTGTTGTAAATAGTATTTTCTTCATTTCGTATAATTATTATAAATGATAATAAATGCCCCATCCTCCAGCGAATGCGCCAAGAGGAGAATCGTTTAAACTATAACCAGCATAACCTGCTTGAAAATTTAGATTCACCACTTTCCAGAGGTCAAATTTTATTCCCAGTCCAGCTCCGGCCATAATGGTGTTTTGATCTCCAAAAGAATCACCTGAGACTCTTAAAAATTGTCCTCCTGCGTATCCATATAAATCAACAACCCGGTTGTCTCGAATCAAATACAATCCGTTCACGCCACCGCTAATCAAATTATTGTTTGGTCCAAAAATGGGGATTCCTGTAACTTGAACACCAAGTTTTCCTGGCCAATAACGATATGAGAATCCAAATCCAGAAATCACACCTGCTTGCAAACCAAAATGGTGTGGGGTTTGCGCTAAAGATTCATCCTGCGCAATACTTTGATTGCTCATTAAAATTGAAAATAGGCAAATAATTAAATATCTCATCTTGATTGTAGTTTAGTCAATGATACGAAAAATATTCACACCACCAAATGATTCTTATCATCAGATTTACGCTGAAGGAAAAGCTACGCATTTGTACCTATGAAATAATTTGAAATTCAGTCTTTCTACTGTTTTTTATTGCTTGAATAAGTCTCAAATTTGTACAGACATAGATTAACGTTGGGAGGTTGTCGAAAATCCCTTATGAGAGTAGACTCGATAAGTTTTATTTATAAACAAATCGGTTAACGGTAATTCCGAGATGGGAGAGTAGGCCCGTCTCGGTTTTGTCGTTAAAAGAGGGGCATAAAAAAAGCTGGCAATTGTCAATAACGGTTGCTAGCTTTTTTATAATTGTTGTTAAATATTATCCAACGACTTCTTCAGCGTCAAAATGGAAGTTACTTTCGATTTCAGCATTCTCATCTGAATCTGAACCATGAACCGCATTTTCTGCTTTTGAAGTTGCATATTTCTTACGAATTGTTCCTTCTGCTGCCTCTGCAGGATCAGTTGCTCCAATTAAAGCACGAAAATCTGCTACCGCATTATCTTTTTCCAAGATCATAGCAACAATTGGTCCGCTTGACATATAGTCAACCAACTCACCATAGAATGGACGTTCTTTGTGAACAGCATAAAACTCACCAGCTTCTTCTTTGCTTAACTGCTTTAATTTCATTGCTTTGATTTTGAAGCCACCTTCAATAATCATGTCCGTAATCTTTCCTGTAGTGCCGTTAGCTACTGCTTCGGGCTTAATCATTGTGAATGTTCTATTTGTTGCCATTGCTAATATTCGATTATAATTTTGGGCAAAGATAGTCCTTCAGATCAAAACGACCATTAAAAAGAATGATAAAATATTTAGTCATGTCTAAAAAATAGTTTAAATTCGCATAAAAATTAAGTTAAAAGATGCTTAAAAATATTTTTTTAATTCTTTTCTTAACTGTTCTTAGTGTCAATGCACAGGGTGATGGTCGCGATTTTATAGGGGAAGTCGTGGCGCATGGCGAGCCTTTGGCTTTTTCACGGATTTATTGTGATCAGTTAAAATCAGGCGTCTCCACCGACTTAAATGGTATTTTTGCATTTAAAAATTTGTCTTTCGGTGATTATGATTTTCGAATATCATCCATGGGTTTTTCGGATTTAGAGATAATGGTAAAACACGAAAACCCCTCGGACACTTTATTAATAGACCTCTCACAAAATGATATTCAATTAAATGAGGTGGTTGTCTCTGGCACGATGCGAGAAACGATGATTTCAAAATCTCCCGTTAAGATAGAGGTACTTAATGCAAATTTCTTTAAATCAAATCCTGTAAACAGCGTTATTGAGGCGCTTGAAACTGTAAATGGTGTGCAAGAGCAAATGAATTGCGGTGTTTGTGCAACAAATGACATTCACATTAACGGAATGGAAGGACCTTATACTCTAGTGTTGATTGACGGAATGCCTATTGTGAGTGGTTTATCCGCAGTATATGGTTTTAATGGTATTCCAACATCGTTGATCGAACGGGTTGAAATAATTAAAGGACCGTCCTCAACGTTGTATGGAACAGAGGCTGTTGGCGGAGTAATCAATATTATCACAAAATCGCCTGAAAATAGTGACCTGCTCAATGTCGATTTACGTTATACAACACATGATGAACTTAAAACAGAATTATTTTATGCCCCCAAATTAAATGATCGTGTTTATATGAGTTTGAGTGGTGATTATTACCGCAATAAATACCGAATGGATTATAATAATGATGGTTTCACTGATATCCCTTTGAATAATCGTCTGTCAGTCTTCAATAAATGGACGGTTTTGTCAAAGGATAAGGAGGATAAAGTCTTTTCAATTGGTGCCCGATATTTATTCGAAGATCGTTTTGGAGGACAATTGGATTGGACAAATGCTAACCGTGGCGGTGATCAAGTTTATGGTGAAAGTATATATACGCAACGTTGGGAGGTTATGGGTCATTACGTTTTTCCAACCCAAAAACGTAACCTTAAACTTGATTTTTCAGCGAATCGACATGAGCAAGATTCTTATTATGGAGATGTGAATTATGGCGCGACACAACAGGTCCTTTTTAGTAATTTGATTTGGGAGAATAAAATTGGTAAACGACATTTTTTAGTCAGTGGTCTGACCAATCGATGGATGACTTATGAAGATAATACGCCGTCCATGACGGATGAGAACGCATATATCCCAGGTGTTTTTGTGCAAGACGAATTTACGTGGTCAGATGACTTTGTCATGCTAGGCGGTGCGCGGTTAGATCATCATCAGCGGCATGGCTTTATTTTCGCTCCAAGATTCAGTATCAAAAAGACTTTTAAAACCTATACTACAGTGCGTGCAAATTATGGTAACGGCTTTCGTCAAGTTTTCTTATTTACAGAAGATCATGCATTTGTTAGTGGAGCAAGAGATGTGGTGATTTTATCGGACTTGCTGCCGGAACGGTCACATAACGTCACCCTAAACCTAAATCATACGTACACTGTAGGCGGTTATGGTAACTTTGATATTGACTTATTCTATACGCATTTTTCAAATAAAATCATCCCTGATTTCGACACAGATCCTAATCTCATTATTTATGACAATCTTGCCGGATTAGGCGTGTCAAGAGGAGCTTCATTGGCTATCAATCACAAGTTTAAGATTCCACTTCGAGTTAAGTTAGGTGCAACATTTATGGATGTTTATGAAGAAGAACCCAATGAATTAGATGGAACTATCCAGCGTACAGATCAAGTGTTTGCACCGAAGTTTTCGGGAGTATTTGGTGTGAAATACCAATGGAATAAGCTAGGCATAACGATTGATTATACAGGACGAGTTGTTGGTCCACAAAGATTACCTACTGCGCCTGATGGATTTGAAATTGATGCATATTCTGACTGGTTTAGCTTGCAACATATCCAACTAACAAAAACATTCAAAAAGCAAAACATAGAAATTTTTGGCGGTGTCAAAAACATATTTAATTATACCCAAGGTTCGCCATTAATCGATCCGCAAAATCCTTTTGGAGATTCATTTGATACGGCTTTTGCATACGGACCGCTGCAAGTAAGAAGATTTTTCTTCGGACTGCGTTATGGATTAAAACGAAAATAATATGGAAAACCTTTCGCATAGTGAAGAGAATTATTTGAAGGAGATATTTCATCTTTCAGCACAATCCAATGATCGCGTGTCTACGAATCACTTGGCCGATCGGTTGAATGCCAAAGCGTCTTCGATAACGGACATGCTCAGAAAACTTGCTGATAAGGAATTAGTATCCTATATAAAATATAAGGGCTGTCGATTGACGGACGAAGGAGAGCGCATTGCGGTTCAAATCATCAGAAAACACCGTCTTTGGGAAACTTTTTTAGTTAAAAAATTAAGCTTTGGTTGGGAGGAAGTTCATGAAGTAGCCGAACAATTAGAGCATATCGATTCTGAAAAGCTGATAGACTCGTTGGATCATTTTTTAGATTACCCGAAGTTTGATCCCCATGGAGATCCAATACCCAATAAAGACGGACAAATTGAATACAGGTCTTCTAAATTAAAGCTCATAGATGTTGGTATCAAGTCAAGAGTTGAGATTGTTCGCGTTAATGAAGACTCGCTATCATTATTAAAGTTTCTCGAACAACAAGAGCTGACATTGGGCACAGTCATTGAAATCATGGAGAAATTTCCCTTCGACGATTCGGTCAGAATTAAAGTGAATGGAGAACGCAATATCAACCTTTCCAAAAAGGTAATTGAGAATATTAGTGTTAAACTATTAGATGAATAAAATGAGAAGAATAATTTTATTGAGCTTATTACTTTTGATTGTGCTTGGCGCATGTCGACTAGAAAGTGAAGAGCGTACTGGGCCGCTTCATATTGTTGCTACCACTGGAATTATTGAAGATGCTTTGGTCAATATCGTTGGCGATAGCGCTGAGGTATCTGCACTAATGGGGCCGGGTACTGATCCGCACCTTTATAAGCCAACGCCATTTGATGTTGAATTACTAGAAGAAGCAGATGTTATCGTCTGCAATGGATTGCACTTAGAAGGCAAAATGTCGGAAATGTTGAGGAAATATGGAGCTTCAAAACCGGTTATTGAAGTTGCTGGTACATTAACTGACAAAGACTTGATTCAAGCTATAGATGCCGGAGATTCTTATGACTCTCACATTTGGTTTGACCCAGCAATATGGGTAAAAGGGTTAGCGGGTGTCTGTGCTGAATTGATAAAGGTTGAGCCTGAAAATGAAGCCTATTACCAGAAGAACTTCGAAAAATATAAATTTAAGATAGATGACATGTCTATTTGGGTAGAGAAGCAAATAGCGACCCTTAATGATTCTTCAAAAGTGCTGATAACATCTCATGATGCTTTCTCTTATTTTGGTAAAAAGTATGGCATAGAAGTGCGCGGCATTCAAGGTGTTTCGACCCTGTCTGAGGTTGGGTTAAAAGATATTTCTCAAATGGTCGACTTTGTGATTGAACGTCAGATTCCAGCCATCTTTGTAGAGACATCTACTTCGGACAAAACAGCGCAGGCTATACTTGAAGGAACCAAGCAAAAAGGATTTGAATTGCGACTAGAAGGGCCATTGTATAGCGATGCTTTAGGCGAACCTGGGGGAGAAGCTGGAACTTATATCGGAATGTTTAAAGCTAATGTTGGAATGATTGTATCCGCATTAAACAACGAAAATCAATAAATGAATAATTGTGCAATTGAGGTACATAACCTCACAACAACCTATGGCGGAGCCCCGGTTCTATGGGATATTGACTTTGAATTGCCAGCTGGCCAAATCATTGGGATAATCGGTCCGAATGGCTCAGGGAAAACAACCTTATTAAAAACAATAATGGGTTTATTGGAGCCATCGAGTGGTTATGTTAAGATCTTTGATCAAGACCTCGAGAAGATGCGTGAACGAATTGCTTATGTGCCCCAACGTGAATCTGTTGATTGGGATTTCCCGGCAACAGTAGAAGATGTTGTTATGATGGGCCGTTATCGAAAAGCGAATCTCTTTAGACGATCAAACCGAACAGATTTGGCAGTTGTAGCAGAGTCTATTGAGAAAGTTGGTTTGACGCCATTTAAGAAAAGGCAGATCGCCCAACTATCTGGCGGGCAGCAACAGCGTGTCTTTATTGCACGAGCCTTGGCTCAAAAAGCAGATGTATATTTAATGGATGAACCCTTTGTTGGTGTAGATGCTGCAACAGAAAATGCCATTCTATCTTTGCTTGAAGAGATGAAAGCACAAGGGAAAACGGTCTTGATCATTCATCATGATTTGCAAACCGTATCTGATTATTTTGATTATTTGGTACTCTTAAATACCCGTTTAATCGCAAAAGGAACACCGCAGGAGGTATTAACCAAGGAGAATTTGTCCAATGCTTATGGAGGACAGTTGACACTATTGGCCAAAGTAGCCAATTTGATAAAAGAAAATGAATTCCCTATCCGTGAAAAAGACATGGATTTATAGAAGCGAAAATAATTGAATAAAGAAGGTGCAAACATTCATTGATTTCATATCTTTTAAAGATCCTAACGTTTTATACGTCGTATTGGGAATGTTCTTTATTAATGGCTCGTCTGCCATGATCGGAACATTTGCTTTCCTTCGGAAAAGGGCGCTAATCGGAGATGCCATTGCGCATGCATTATTACCCGGCATTTGTCTAGGGTTTATGTTTAGCGGGGATAAGAATATTCTTTATCTCTTTTTAGGCGCATTCGCTACAGGATGGATCTCTACTTATTTGGTTGATTATATTGTTAACCAATCAAAAATTAAACAAGATGCCGCTATTGGTATCGTTTTATCTGTGTTTTTTGCACTGGGTATTGTTTTGTTGACCTACATTCAAAACGCAGGATATAGTAATCATGGAGGACTCAATCTCTTTCTATTTGGGCAAGCTGCTGCCATTGGTAAATCAGAATTGTGGATATTTGCCGTCATATTTATTACTATTCTTCTATTGATTATCCTTTTTTATAAAGGGTTCACAACAGTTGCTTTTAATGCGGACTTTGCAAAAGCAATTGGTTTACCGGTCAAAACGATTGAATTTCTCTTGACATCTTTAACTGTATTATCCATTGCCTCTGGCATACAAGCTTTAGGGGTTGTCCTGATGTCGGCGCTCATTGTTACACCAGCTGCGGCAGCACGATTCTGGACAAATAAATTACCAAAAATGTTGGGGATTGCCGTTTTATTTTCGGTGTTTTCTGGATTTATTGGGGCCTTTGTTTCATATTCAGAATCAGGTACACCAACCGGACCGTGGGTAGTCATGATTTTATCATTGATCACACTGCTGTCTTTTATCTTTTCGACAAAGAGAGGTATTCTTGCTCGTTATTTGCAAGCGCGTAACAACAAACTTAAAATTAGGCACGAAAATATTCTGAAAGCGATTTATCAATATCATGAGCGGATTGGCCGACAGGTCCGACTTGATCAAAAATTGTCAGCCACTGATATTCTCGGAATTCGAATATTTGATACTTCCGAATTACAAAAAGGGTTAAGGCGACTGATACGCAATGATTATATCCGAAAGACTGAAGACCGATATCAATTGACTGAAATCGGAGCAAAAGAAAGTAAACGTATTGTAAGACTCCATCGTTTATGGGAACAGTACTTATTAAAAAGAACGACCATTGATACCTATCACGTACATTCCGGAGCAGAAGCAATTGAGCACATTCTTTCTCCTGAAATTGAAGCTGAATTAAAACGTGAATTGGGCATTGAAGGAATACCAGAAGAAGATTTTTAATGAATGAGTTTTGGATCATATTAACCGCGAGTATTGTTGCTATTAATGCAGCACTTTTAGGCTGTTTTTTACTGTTGCGAAAGATGTCAATGGTTGGTGATGCCATTTCTCATGCAGTTTTACCAGGAATTGTGGTTGCCTATTATCTCAGCGGAGATAAGACCTCCATTTTATTATTGATAGGCGCTACATTAACGGGGGTATTAACTTCATATTTAATCACATTCCTTTCTAAAAAGGCAAGAATTCAAGGAGATGCTTCAATCGGCATAACGTACACACTTTTGTTTGCCGTTGGTATGATTATGATTTCAACATGGCTAAAAGGGAATGTTGATATTGACATGGAATGTGTGTTGTATGGTGATGTTGCATTGATAAATCTCGATAAAATCATTATTGATGGCAACCTATATATCGGTCCAAGGGCCTTTTATGTGGAGATTATCGCTTTTGCCATTATTATCGTATCGCTACTTTGGGGATATAAAGGATTCAAAATATTATCCTTCAATGAAGATTATGCGCAATCGCTGGGCATACGCACAGGCAGATGGCATTATTTCTTAATGACGCTCGTCTCTTTAACAACGGTAGTTGCATTTGAAGTGGTTGGAGCTATCCTTGTTGTCGGATTTTTAATCGTTCCACCAGCCACGGCACAATTATTAACGAACCGACTCCCTTTCATGCTAATAGTAGCCGCTCTAGTGGGTATTGTTTCAGCAATAGGCGGTTATTATTTAGCAGTATGGTTAAATGTCAGTATTACAGCCGCAATGATTGTTGTAAGCGGACTTATCTTTAGTCTGGCTTTTATCTATGTTCGATTTCGAGAGCGACTCGGCAATAAATCAGTGACTGAGCATTTGCCAATCTAGAAATTAGGATGTTCAGGTTTATTGCCTAAAATAACATCAATTTTCTCCATTAATTCCGGGTTTAAACGCGTTTTAAGTTCACTGGCTTTCAAGTTCTCTTCCAATTGAGCAAGTTTAGATGCACCAAGTATGACCGTGCTTACATTACAGTTATTCAAAGCCCAGCTTAATGCCAATTGCGGCATCGTTATATCGATATCCCTAGAGAGGCTTTGCAGTTGCTCTACCTTCGCCAAGTTTTGCTCTGTTAGTGTCTTATCCTTTAACCACTCTAAACCTTCTATATTCATTCGGGTAGCTTCTGGTGGGATATTTGTATTGTATTTCCCAGTTAATATTCCCGAGGCTAATGGCGACCAGATTGTTGTGCCTAGCCCAACCGTTTTATATATCTGAGTAAATTCTACCTCTACCTTATGACGGTGCAACATATTATACTGTGGCTGTTCCATCGTTGGGCCGATTAAATTGTATTGTTTCGCAACCATATGTGCTTCCATAATTTCTTGTGCACTCCATTCTGATGTTCCCCAATACAAAATTTTACCTTGTGTAATGAGATTATGCATCGCCCAAACCGTTTCTTCAATAGGTGTTGACTTATCTGGCCGATGGCAAAAGAAAAGGTCTAAATAATCAACTTGCAGTCGTTCCAGCGCTTGATGACAAGCCTCAGTAATGTGCTTTCGATTTAAGCCCTTTTGCGTGGGAGTCGAATTAATTAAACCTTGTACACCAAAAAATACTTTACTAGAGACGATATAACTATCGCGGGCCCAACCCATTTTTTTGAGGATTTCTCCCATCACGATTTCTGACTCACCATTGGCATAAATCTCAGCATTATCAAAGAAGTTGACACCGTGTTCATAAGCCATTTTCATTAAATCTTCAGCTATATTATTTTCAATTTGTTTCCCAAATGTTAACCAGCTACCCAATGATAATTCACTGACTTGCAACCCCGATTTACCTAGTCTTCTATACTCCATTTTTGTTGTGTTTAATTTCTCTTTTAAAGTTAACAAAATGATTTGAGTTCTGTTCGCTCGAAAGCTCTTTAGCGCTTGGAAAACACGATCAAATAATAACTCTTATCTTTAGATGGTAAAGACAAATGATGCCTTATGATATATACTGTTTCTTTAGAGATAAACGCGCCGATTGAACGTGTAGTAGAATTGTTTGATAATGAAGAAAATGCTTTTAAATGGATGAAAGGCTTGCTAGCATTTGATCATATAAGCGGGGACAAAGGAGAGGCGGGAGCCAAGTCGCGCATGACTTTTAAGAGAGGGAAAAGAGACATGCAAATGCTAGAGACAATTGAGTCGAAAGATTTACCTGATGAAATGGTGATGACCTATGAAGCTGGACCAGTTTTTAATCGTGTTGTCAATCGATTCAAGAAAAAGGATGATTCATCAACAGTTTACGAAACAGAAAATGAGTTTATTTTCAAAAGCTGGGGAATGAAAGCAATGGCCTATTTAATGCCTGGAGCATTTAAGAAACAATCCTTAAAATACCTAGAAGACTTTAAGGCATTCGTTGAGGAGGCTTCAGATAACAGCTAGTTGCTCGCCGACTCTTGACTATTAATCCATTCGTATTTAAACTTACATTCAGAAGTGTATTCTGGAGCAATTCGGATATAGTTTTTGCTGATTTTTTGTGTAATCCATTTATCAATCACTTCCTGCTTCTTTTTGTTAAGCGCAGCCTGTTCGATCAATTGTCGATCGGTATTTAAACTGGCCAAGTGCGGCTTCGTTTTAGAGATCAACTTCACAATTCTTACACCTTCCTTATTTCGTTCCATCACATTTGTGTAAAGGGTAGGAGAGGTCATTTTTCCGGGAGTTAAACTTTGCACCATTTGGTACATTTGCGGGTCAATAGAGTTAATGTTTTGCATATCCCATGAATAGTCTTGGGTATATGGATTTAGAATTTGACCACCATTATATTTTGAATCTTCATCATCACTGAATAAACGAGTGGCTTCCGAGAAAGTAAGCGTTTTACGTTGAATGGCATTATAAATACTGTCAATTCGAGTAGCCGCTTTTACTAGGGCTTGATCACTGATTTTTGGTTGAATCAAGATATGTCTTGAATGAAAATTATCTCCCTTTCGTTCAAGCAGTTGAATAACATGATAGCCAAATTGCGTTTCTACAATTTCCGAGATCTCATTGGGCTCTAATTTAAATAAAGCTGCTTCGAATGCTGGAACCATGGTCCCACGTGTTTGCCATCCTAAATCACCTCCTTGAATTCGACTTCCCATATCATCTGAATAGCGCGTAGCGGCGGCAGTAAAGCTGAGTTTCTCGTCAAGTACATCCTGACGCACCGTAGCAAGTGTTTTTCGCGCATTGTCTCGATCACGTTGTGTAATCTCCGGATAAAGGACTAAATGAGCTACCGTTACCGTTGAGTTGATATAAGGAATACTATCCTTTGGTAAATCATTGTAAAAGGTTTTGATTTCCTTTGGCGTGATTCTCACATTTTCTGTGATAATCTGTTTCATTTGATCCGCAAGCATACGCTTTTTAATGGCTTCAAAGAATTCGGCTTTGATTTTTGCTACCGATTTACCATAAAACTCTTCGAGTTTTTCAACACTTCCAATCTGATCAGCGATATACCGAATACGTTGCTCCATCTCTTGGTTTACCATTTCGTCCGGTACTTCAACACTATCAATTTTTGCCTGGTTGACCAAAAGCTTCTCGTATAGGAATTCTTCAAGAATAGCGCAGTCGGTGGATGCGTCACCATCCATACCTTCTTGAATCATCTGTAAACGCTGATTCTGAATGTCAGATAAAAGGATGATTTCGTCACCGATTTGCGCAACAACTTTATCGATTACGCGCATTCCGTCTAATTGCGCATTGGCCTGGATTTGTATACCAAGCAAGGCAATACTTAGAATGAAAATTTTATGGAAGCTGAACTTCGCCATTGTCATATGCTGATTGAATAATTTCATTTTCTATTTTTTCGCGTAAATCCTTCATTCTCATATTCAGGATACGCGTTTTTATATTATTTCTTTCAAAGTTAAGGGGAGAGATACTATTCTTGAGCTTGTAATCAATGATGTTCAAGAAGTAATAAAACCCGTTCTCTTCAAAACGTATTTTAGATCGTTTCAGTATAAATCGATCCTTATTAATGTCATGCAAAGGTATCTCTTTTAAGATATCGTCAAAATAAATCCAGTTATCTACGTCATAATAAAAATTACTCGCATACATTTTTGCAAAAGTTTCCACCGTTTCTTGGTCACTTTCCCTCTGCAATTTGTAGGTTGCGGCTACTTTGTCAACTTCGGGCGCATCTAACGGAACTTTTAAATAAAGTACTTTCACCAAATAATCGTTTAATTGAAAATCTGCCTTATGTTCTTCATAATAAGCTTGTATTTCATTTTCAGCAACGACAGTATCCAATGCTGTCTCTACCCTATGTTTTAATAATTGATGAATATAAAGATCGCTGCGAAAGTCTTCCACTTTGTGGTCAATTTCCGCTGCATTAATATTTTCATCTTTTTCTGCAGCTTGCAATAGCGCTTCTTGTGCGACCCATTCTTCAATGTATTTTCCAACTACTCTCGCACTGTCTCCTGCGTTCCAGCTGAGCCCTCTAATGTCATCTTCAAATAACGCTGTCTCACCAACTTGAGCAATCACTTCTCCTTTATATTCCTCAGAACCACAGGTAGTCAAAAAACCAAGGCTAGCGATCAAAAAAATATATGTGGCAAGAAATTTCATTAAACAAAGGACTAAAAAAGATAAATTTAAACATAAAAAAACCATCCGTCTCAGACGGATGGTTATTCTTAACAATATTTAGGTTTATTCACCACCTAAGTTATACAGATTCTGCGAGTGCACCTTAATGCTGTATTTCTGGCGAAGTGACATAATCCATTCTTTTTCTAACTGATTTTGGTAAGCAGCTGTTACTAAACCTTTAGCTTCGTGAAATTCACGTTGGCGAGCCGGTAATATTTCGGCAACATTCATCACGTAATATTCACCATTTCGCTTATAGGCCTTGTTGATACCAGTTTTGAATGTCTTTTTAGTCTTTTTACCATTTTTCTTTTCAATGATAAACGCATCTGTCTTTTCAGCGTTAAATGTTTGTGAGCGTAATTCTACATTTAATTGAGAATCATGATTAATCATTTTAACGATTTCATCAGCTGTCAGCTTATTTGTCTTTAACATCTTAATAATACCCTTAGCGGTCTTTTTATCCTTGCAGATAAATAAGTCGCCTTTATAACGTTTATCATAAGTGAAATCAGCACGATTGGCATTAAAATAAGCTTTTATACCCGCTGTGTCCTTTGATGCTTTTTTCCAGATTTCATCCTGCATGATTTCAAAAACCAATATTCCAGAACTGTATTCATTGATTAAATTTCTGAATTCTGGGTATTTGCTTTCCAGTTGAGCTTCTTCATAGGCATATATTTCTTCATTGACCATTGTTTCTAATAAGCCTTTGAAATATCCCTCTCGGTCAACAGGACGCATGCGTGATTGTTTTGAAAGAACGTATGCTTCGAAATCTTTCACGTAAAAAACATTGTCCTTGAACTCAAATAACAACTTGTCATCAAGAGCATCTGTATCAAAACCTTCCCAATTTCCTTTAAAAATTGAATCGCTTGAATGCGCTACTAGTAAATGCATGATTTTAGGTGCATTACTCGTGTAGTTATATTCTTTCTTTAGTTTCTCGATAAAAGAAGCTTTCGTTGTTTCGGCACGCATATCTCTTTCTACGCGCAATTCTAACTCGCGCTGCATATCTTCAAAAGCAGGTAGTTGAATGATTTGAATTCGCTTGATGATATGCCACCCAAACATGGTCTTAACGGGTTTTGAATATTCTCCGTCATTCGCAAGTCCAAACGCTGCATTTTCAAATTCAGGCACCATACGCTGCTTGGCTCCTGATCCAAAAAGAGGTAATAAACCACCTTTTCCACTGGACGATTTATCGTCCGAATACTTTTTTGCTAATTCTTCAAAAGCATTGCCTTCTTCAAGTAAATCATATATTTCATTGATTTTTTCTTCTGCCAATTTTTTTGCTTCTGGTTTATCTTTCTCGTTTACTAATATCAAAATATGGGCTGTCTCAATCATTCCTTTTGCAGGACGACGATCATCAACTCTAATTAAATGATATCCAAAACGCGTGCGAATCGGTTGTGAAATTTCTCCAACAGGCGTCTCAAAAGCGGCATTCTCAAATGGATAAACCATCTGTAAGGCAGAGAAATAACCAAGATCTCCGTTATTCTTCATAACTGAAGGGTCATCTGATCCACCTTTACTCTTAGCAACAGACTCCCAAGATTCTCCATTGATAATACGGTTACGCAAGTTCATTGCTCTGATGTAGGCCGCGTTTGTATCTTCAGGAGTAGCGTTTTGACTTACTTTAACCAAGATGTGACTCGCACGAACTTCGTTAACCGTTCTGTCATAAGCTTCTTTTACCAATTCTTCGGTTTTATCTTTATCCGTCAGATACGGAAGTGATAATTGATTGCGATATTGTTCCAACTCCCTTTTTAATCGAGGAATCGTATCGTATTTCATTTGGTGCGCTTCGTGTACTTTCAGTTTATAGTTGATGAATAATTCCATATAACTATCCAAAGAATCTTTATCAAACGAAACATTATCGTTGTTCTTTGAATAAATGTACATGAACTCAGAAGCATGAACATCTTCTCCTTCGATTGTTAAGACAACCGGATCGGTATCCTGCGCTTTCAATGCTGTGCCAAATAAGAATCCGAATAATAATAATGGTATTAACTTCATGGTTATTTTTTAGTGTAATGTTATTGACTACGTATTATTTCTTGCTATAGTTGGGTGCTTCTCTTGTAATGGAAACATCATGTGGGTGACTTTCGTTCACTCCAGCACTCGAAATACGCACAAATGGTGCGCCTTTAAGTGATTCAATGTTATTTGATCCGCAATATCCCATACCAGCTCTTAATCCGCCGATAATCTGATGCATTACTTCTTGTAAATTTCCTTTATAAGGTACTCGACCTGATATACCCTCAGGAACTAATTTTTTTACATCATCCTCCGCGTCCTGGAAATATCTGTCTTTAGAACCTTTTTGCATCGCTTCAACAGAACCCATTCCACGATAGGCTTTAAATTTTCGACCTTGATATATAATCGTTTCGCCAGGTGACTCTTTTACACCGGCAAACATTGAGCCAACCATGATAGAATCAGCACCTGCGGCAATAGCTTTTACAAAATCCCCTGTATAACGAATTCCTCCATCAGCAATTACTGGAACTCCCGTTCCTTCTAATGCCATAGCGACATCGTTAACGGCTGATAATTGAGGGACGCCAACGCCCGCAATAATTCGCGTCGTACAAATAGAACCCGGTCCAATTCCAACTTTCACAGCATCAGCACCAGCTTCAACTAAATATTTTGCAGCTTCTGCCGTTGCAATATTTCCAACAATAACATCCAAAGTTGGATATTTGGCTTTTACCTGTTTTAATGTGGTCACTACACCTTTTGTATGTCCATGCGCCGTGTCAATAACGATCGCATCAACCCCAGCTTCAACGATTGCATCAACACGATCCAATGTGTCAGAAGTAACACCAACAGCTGCCGCAACGCGTAAACGGCCGAATTCATCTTTGCATGAATTGGGATGTTCCTTTACTTTGATGATATCTCTAAAGGTGATTAGTCCAATCAACTTGTTATTTTCATCGACAACGGGTAGCTTTTCAATTTTATGACGTTGCAAAGTTTCCTCAGCAGCCGTCAGATCTGTACCTTTAGAAGCCGTGATGATCTGATCAGATGTCATAACCTGCGCAATTGGTTTTTGCAAATCCTTTTCAAATCGTAAATCACGATTAGTCACGATACCTTTTAGTAACCCTTCCTTATCCACAACTGGAATTCCTCCAATTTTATTTTCAGCCATTAATTGCAAGGCATCAGCCACAACAGCATCTTCCTCCAATGTAATGGGGTCTTGAATAAGACCAGCTTCTGATCGTTTTACTTTGCGTACTTCCCTTGCCTGACTTTCGATAGACATGTTTTTATGAATCACGCCAATACCGCCTTGTTGTGCAATGGCAACAGCCAAAGCTGATTCAGTCACGGTATCCATCGCAGCAGAAACAATAGGAGTTCTTAATGTAATATTTTTAGTCAGTTTTGTTTCTAAACTGACATCGCGTGGAAGTACTTCTGAATAACGCGGGACTAATAGGACGTCGTCGTAGGTTAAACCTTCTTTGACATTATTTATATCCGATACAGGCATCTTTTGAATTTATTTTATGTATAAATTCTCGCAAAGTTAATAAAAAGGAATTTGAATTTTTCAATAAATTGGAGGAACCCATTAAAAATTGTTAAATTGCTTTGAGGCCCAATCATAATTCGCGATATTTGAACCAGATGTTTAGAAGACTTTTTTTCAGTTTCATTGTTGCGCTTTTGTCGGTATCCGCTTATGGACAACAACCCACAACGAAAGCTGCACCTAAGGACACGGTTGAATTAATTCAACTGACTGGTATTGTTATAACGGATAGTTTGCGTCGTGTGCCTTTCACACGTGTGGCCGATCAGTCTACGCGTAGAGGAACCATCGCCGATTATTTTGGATACTTTGCGTTAGTTGTTCATCCTGGAGACACTATAGAATTTGCTTGTCTAGGGTACAAGCGCAAGACCTATATTGTTCCGGATACTTTATCTGAAAAAGAAATTTCATTGGTTCAAGTAATGCATGAGGATACGATTCAAATGGATCCAGTAGAAGTTTACCCTTGGCCTTCTAAGGAGCAATTTGCTACCGTTTTTGTCAATATGGATTTGCCAGATGATGATTTAAGACGGGCTCAGAAAAGACTTTCACCGCAAGAAATGGCTTTTGTTGGGGCTTTATTGGCTTCAGATGGTACATCTTCTTACAGTGCGTATCGGATAGAACAATATCAAGATCTGTATACTCGAGGGCAATCACCGGTCAATAACTTACTGAATCCTGCTGCTTGGAGCGATTTCATAAAGGGTATTGGTACGGGGCGTTATCAGATCAGTCAATAATTAGCTAATTATTGCAATTAACCCTTCATAATTCGGAATCTCTTTAAGGTATTGAAGTGATCCATCCACAGCATTGACATAAGCACAAAAATGTTCTAAGCCATTGGTGAGAATTAAAAAGGGGGCCTTTAAGGTGTGCGCATATCGAGCGATTTGTAAGAACGTGTCTTGAGTGATTTTTATATGTGGCGCTTTGCACTCAACGATGACAAGAGGTTTGCCATAATCATCATATAAAGCAATGTCACAGCGTTTTCGCATCTTATTATAAACCACAACTTGTTCTGCCGTCATTCGTCCAGCGGGGTAGTTGAGGTGATCAATTAAATAGTATATAAATTGCTGTCGTACCCACTCTTCAGGTGTTATCAGGAGGTCTTTCTTTCGAATTCTACAACGGACTTTTTCTCCAAGAATTGGTATTTCAGATAAGGGTAAATTTAGACGTGGATACATATTGCAAAATTAAAAGATTTTAGCGGACTTCTGAAGTGAGTTTTATCGGTTATTGTTTAACTTTGAGCAGCACGAAAAAATGCTGTCAAAGAAGAAAACGCATGCACCTTAACTCATTGGCCCTTGTCAATTATAAAAACTACGAAGAAGCCTCTTTGGAATTTACCAAGGATATTAATGTCTTTATCGGAGAAAATGGTGCGGGTAAGACTAATTTATTAGACGCGGTCTATTACTTGTCTTATTGTCGTTCTTTTTTAAACCCCGTAGATAAACAGTCGATTCGTATTGGAGAAAAATTCTTTGTGATTCAAGGAGATTTTGATCGGGAGGATAAATCAATAGGCATCACCTGCGCTATTAAAGAAGGGCAAAAGAAAAAGATCAAGCGAAATAAGAAAGAATACGAGAAATTGTCAGATCATATCGGACAGTTTCCTGCGGTTGTCATTTCTCCTTATGACACGAACCTCATAGCAGAAGGAAGTGAAACGAGAAGGAAGTTTATTGACAGCATTATTTCTCAATTTGATCGTCATTACCTGGATACATTAATCAGGTATAATAAAGTATTAAAGCAGCGAAATGCCTTATTAAAGCAATTTCAGGAGCTTCGTATTTTTGATCAAGAGTCTATTGATGTTTGGGATGTGCAATTGATTGAACTAGGTAAGATTATACACGAAAAGCGCACCGATTTTTTAGAATCTTTTATTCCAGTTTTTCAAAATTATTTTGACGCCATTTCGAATAAGAAGGAGGTTATTGATATCTCTTACAAATCGCAATTACAAGAGATGGATTTTAAAGAAGGATTGGAGCATTGTAAACGAAAGGATAATGCAGTCGGGTATTCCACCTTTGGTATTCACAAAGACGATCTTGTATTTTTGATACATGACCAACCGATTAAAAAGTTCGGCTCCCAAGGTCAACAAAAGTCATTCTTAATTGCGCTTAAATTAGCCCAGTTTGATGTGATTCGAAAAAATTTAGATATGCGTCCGATCTTGTTATTGGATGATATTTTCGATAAATTGGACCATCAACGCGTTTCTCATTTGATGAAATTGATATCAGACCATGTCTTTGGACAAGTTTTTATAACAGACACGGATGAGGATAGAATTGAAAAAGTATTTGAAAACATAGCGATAGAAAGAAAAGTATTTCGCGTAAACGCAGGTAAGGTTGAAAAAAGGTAAATACGAAGATGGGATCCCCTTGAGTGAGGCCTTGCAACATTATTTTGAAGCGCTCGGAATGGACGACAAAATGGTGGAGACCGGTGTCTTGTCTAAATGGAAAGAAATCATTGGTGATTCAGTGGCTGTGCGGACAAAAGAGATTTATATAAAGGATAAAACTTTGTACCTCTCTATTAATTCTTCAGTAGTTCGTGAGGAGTTAGCACAAAAAAAGTCAGAAATTATTAATAAATTAAACGCCTGCGCTGGCAGAACCATTGTAAATAAGATTTATTTGAAATAATTGAAAAACACAAATTATGAAGAAGATTATAACTGGAATTGGACTACTAACATTAGTTGCATGTGGCGGATATAGCGATGAGCAGAGCACAGCAGCTGAAGAAATGTGTAACTGTATGGATGCTGATGCGTTCGGAGATTTTGACATCAACTACTTTGAGTGTGATACTGAAATGAAAGGTAAATACGGAACTGAGGTTTTTGAAGAAGGATCCTGGTTAGAAGCACTCGAAGATAAATGTCCAGATTTAGCGACAAAATTAAATGAGCAAGAAGGTTAATACCTTCATATAATATGAAAAAAGGTCATCCGTCTCAGACGGATGACCTTTTTTGTTTTCATCAAAATTATATCTATTCTTCGATTTCAATCGATTCGATTTTATCACCTTCACGGATTTCATCCACTGTATCAACACCATCAACAACTTTACCAAAACAAGTGTGGTTTCCGTCTAAATGCGCTGTATTTGTGCGGCTATGACAAACAAAAAATTGAGAACCACCCGTATTTCTTCCAGCGTGTGCCATGGATAATACACCTCGATCATGGTATTGATTGTCAGCATTTACTTCGCAATCAATTGTGTATCCTGGTCCACCTCTTCCTGTTCCATCAGGGCATCCACCTTGAATTACAAAATCAGGAATCACACGGTGCCATGTCAAACCATTATAAAAACCTTCTTTTGCCAATTTGACAAAATTAGCGGTTGCGATCGGTGTCTCATCATACAATTCAGCGACCATCACACCTTTGTTTGTTGTTATTTTTGCTTTCATTAATTCTAATTTCTATTCGTAAATTAAGAGTACAAAGGTAAGAAACACATTGATTTGATCGGCATCTTTGGTTTAAATTAGCCGATTTGATTTTTGGTCAGAAATAGATCAAGCAACGAAAATGAATCGTATTTTTGGTCTTTGATCAATTAAATCCAATCAGACCATGACGTCATCAAAAGGTATTTTTAAAAAATCCGCTGTATTTAATACGTTCAGCATACTTGCCATAGTAGGTAATGTAATTGTTGCCATTTTATTTGCAATTCTATTTACGGGTGGATTAAACAATAGCTTTGAAGACAGCGAGCGTATAGCTATTGATGGTTTGGTTGGCGGATTTATGTTTTTATTTACCATACTGAGCGCCTTGGTTTTAACGTCATCTATCCTTTCTATCATTGGATTGATTAGAATGCGAAAAGGACAACGAAGAGGATTTAAAATGTATTTATTTGCTAATGGCGCCTGGATTGCATTGGTATTCTATGCGTCACTTGGGGATGCATACTATTACCTGTTTGGTGCTGCTATCAGCGTTTTGTTTATACTCTACTTTTTGACGGTATATCGAAAAATGCAATCGGGTTATCAGTCTGTTGAAACATTTTATTATCCCTCCTGTTATCGATTAGCTACCAACGTTAACCGTTTAACGTGATTGATATAAATCGCTAACTTTGTGCCATGATGTTAAAGCAATTTTCTTTTAAAGAATTTCAATTTTCTTCACCTATTATCCGAGATTTTGTATCTGAAACATCCGCGATAAAACCCTATTGCGGCGCCTTTTTTTCACTTGAAAATTGCCTCGAGCAAACAAAAAGGAAGGATTTTAAGTTGGAAGACCGCAAAGTATTGGTCGAAGCTTTAAAAAGACAATACAGCCAGACCATTATAACAGATGAGACGCATAAAAACATCTCGTCTTTATTAGATGAAAATACGTATACTATCACAACGGGGCATCAGCTTAATTTAATGACAGGTCCACTTTATTCTCTATATAAGATCCTGCAAGTCATAACGATCTCAGCAAAGTTAAATCAAAAAGGGCAACAACATTTCGTGCCCATATTTTGGATGGCGACAGAGGACCATGATTTTGAAGAAATAAATCACCTGCATCTCTACAATCAGAAAATTTCATGGGACAAGGAGGGGCAGGAGAACCTAATCACCGGAGCGATTTTATTGGATGCGATCGAAGAATTTCATGAAACCATTAGTGGAAAGTTTAATGATGAACGTACAACAGAGCAACTAAAAGCTTTTTTATCACATTACGAATCGGGGAATAACCTTGCCTCGGCAACCCGTGGATTGGTGAATCAACTTTTTGGTCAATACGGATTAGTGATCATCGATGGAAATGATGAACAACTAAAGCAAAAGTTCAAAAGCATAGCATACGCAGAAATCGAAAATCAAGTCACTTATAAAGCGGTATCTAGAACAAATCGCTTATTAGAAGAGTCTGGATATCATCAGCAGGTCTATTTAAGAAATATCAACCTCTTTTATATTGATGATAAAAAGAAGCGAACGAGAATCGCATTGCAAGATGATCAATTCTCAATAGGAGATGAGTCGATAGAGAAAACTGAATTATTAAAGTTGTTGGAAAGTCAGCCCGCATCGTTTTCACCCAATGCCTTGTTAAGACCCGTATATCAAGAAGCTGTTCTACCCAATATTGCCTATATCGGTGGGGGCGGAGAAATTGCATATTGGATGCAAATCAAAGGTGTTTTTGAAGCATTGGAAATCCCATATCCCTTGTTACGTGTGCGTGATTCATTTGTTCTGCTCAATGATAAGCAGGTAGAAGACATGAATGAACTCGGATTAAGTTTAACTGATTTAAAACGTGATTACCATGAATTAATAAAAGAAATTGCTTTGGAAGAGGTGTCCATCGATATCGAATTGGATCGTGAAAAAGCCGCGCTAAAAGAAATAGAAGCGCAACTAAATGATAAAGTTGAGCATATCAATAAAGGACTGTTAAGCATGGTTGGTGCAGAGTTCACCAAAATGGAAAAATCATTAGAGCGCATTGAGTCCAAAATGATAAAAGCCGAGAAGTCCCGTCATGAACAAAAGGGGAAGAAAATCCAGAAATTACAAGATAAAATCTATCCAAAAGGAGGCTTCCAAGAACGCTATGAAAACTTCTTGATGTATTATTTTAAAGACGAAGATTTTATCAATCGCTTGTATCTAGAGATGGTGAAATCCGAGAATGAACCTTATATTAGAGTGATCAATGCATAGGCTATGAAAAAGTTTGAACCTTCAGAATTAACATTAGATAAAGCAGGTAAATTATATCATCTTGGTATTTCAGGTGAAGATATCGCGGATACCGTGATACTGGTCGGTGATCCTGACCGGGTTGCTTTTGTCGGCACCTTTTTTGAGTCCATTCGTTTTGAAAACCAGAATCGCGAATTCTGCACCTTAACAGGTATATATAAAGGCAAGGAGTTGACGGTCATGTCAACAGGAATCGGGACGGATAATATTGATATTGTACTCAACGAATTGGACGCAGCAGTTAATATTGATTTAGAAAAACGAGAGGAGAAAGCCAATAAACGTATCCTTGACTTAGTGCGAATTGGAACGTGTGGAGCACTTCACTCAGATATTAAGCCTGGCTCACATATCATCTCAAAATATGCTATTGGTTTAGATGGTGTAGCGCATTTTTATGTTATGCCCTATACCCAGGATGAAAAGGATGCTTTAAAAGCTTTTCATGCAACCACAGCTTGGAGTAATCAATTAAATCCGCCTTATATCAAAAGAAGTTCTGATCGTTTAAGAGAGCTGTTAAAAGAGGGGATGGAAGAAGGAATTACAACAACAGCAAATGGTTTCTATGGTCCACAGGGACGAGCAATTCGTATTCCTTTAAGTCTGCCTGATTTTAAGGAGAACTTGCGGCAATTTGAATGGGATGGTGCTCGTGCAACTAATCTTGAGATGGAAACTTCAGGTTTGTATGCTTTATCAAGCGCATTAGGTCATGAAGCCGTGACGGTCTGTCTTGTTTTAGCCAATCGTTACTCCAATGAATTTGAGCCCAACTATAAACCTAAAATGGCGGCGCTTATCCAAACAGTTCTAGACCGATTAACAAAATAGCGTTAAAAACATTTTGTGTACCAACCCATTATGCCGATTCAACTGATTTACCTTTGTTTCGGTGAAAATTACGGACGAAAGACATCATATAAAGGTTAACTCCTTGATTAGGTTAGCAGAAGACCCCGACCCGATTATATACGATCGGGTAAAGGTTGAGCTGGTAAAAATGGGAGAAACAATTATTCCAGATTTAGAGAATCACTGGAGTGATTATCGCACGGAAGACCAACACCGCGAGCGACTTTTTGAAATCATACGACATATTCGCGTCAATGAAATTAAAGGAGAACTCGAAAAATGGAGAGCATCTTCAAATCGAGATCTATTGCGCGGAGCGACAATTATCAGCAAATTTCAATTTCCACATCTTGATCATTCAACCATTGAGGTAGAATTTGAGAAGATCAAACAAAAAGTTTGGTTAGAGATTAATGATGAGCATACGGCTTTTGAGATTGTAAAGATCTTTAATCATGTGCTTTTTGATATCTGTGGTTTTCAGATAGGCGAATCTAGTTTTTATTCTCCCCAAAACTCTCTCATTCATTCTGTTTTAGAGTCGAAGAAAGGAAATCAGCTGAGTCTCTCAATGATCTACTCGATCATAGCGCAAAAGCTGGAGATTCCGATTTATGGGATTGATTTACCAAACCAATTTGTCTTAGGTTTTGTAGATCAATTTCAAACACTTAAAATGCTCGGCTTAGATGAACACGAGCGAAATATCTTATTCTATATCAACCCTGTCAGTAAAGGTCGCATATTTGACCAAAATGAGATTGAACACTATCTAAAAAGTTTGAACTTACCGCTTCGTAATGACTATTTTGTGCCTTGTTCGAATACTGAAATTTTAAAGCGACTGATAGGAGATCTTTCTAATGCTTATAACAAGGTAGGGGAGGCTCAAAAAGTAAGAGAGTTGCAAGAATTAAATCATGTACTCGGCGCATAGTCTTTCCGAATCCGCATAATAATTAACCATCCAAGCCAGCCGATGGTACCATAGCGTAGCAGGATTATGCCTGAAAGTGCAAAAAGGCTGGTCCCGAAAATAACGAACAAACCGGCATTTGAAATAGCTACAATAGCATTAAACTTCAGCAATCAATTGCGTTTTTTTTCATAGTCGAAAGACTGTTTCTTCAGATAATTCAATCCAAAATAAAAGGCAAACATAGCGGGTAGGGAGGTGATTGCTGATAGTATTAGAGAAGTTAAGTAAATGTCATCAAAAAAAGAATCAGGATAGCCAACAAGGACAGTCATCAAGAGGCTGCCAAGCAAAAGCGTAGCAATCCAACAAAGAGCGATATCATTACCCTTAATGGGCAGTGTATTGTCTTTATCCATTTCGTTTATAATGCGATAAAATAATCCCAGATGCCATGGCTACATTCAGTGATTCAGTTTGACCAAATTGTGGGATTGTAATCGATAAATCAATGAGCTTTTGCAATTCATCGGAAATTCCATGTGATTCACTTCCCATAATCAATCCCGTTTTTGCAGGAAAATCAACCTCATAAAGGTTTTTGCCTCCAAGATCTGCGCCCATTAATTGGAAATCGTTGGCTTGCAGTTGTTGGCAAGTTTCAACGAGATCCTCTCTGTGATATTGAATGCGATAAACAGCACCCATAGAGGATTGAATGACCTTTGGGTTAAATAAGTCAACCGTAGAAGGTGATGCAATCACTTGTCGAATACCAAACCAATCTGCCGTTCGAATGATGGTTCCCAAATTACCAGGGTCATTTACTCGATCTAACAATAAAACGAGGTTATTCTCCATATAATCTATCGTAACTGGGGCTGGATATTTAACAACCGCCAAAACTTTGTTCGGGTTTTTTAAACCAGATATGCGTTCGAGTTCAGATTCTGTGATTTGAAAGGTATGCACTGATCCGGGAATGGCTCCTTCGAATGATGGGGTGTGAAAAACAGCATCAATCTTAAATGCACTTTGTTCAAATAGTTCATTAACCAATTTTACGCCCTCAACAACAAATAAACGGTTTAAATCGCGGTACTTCTTCATTTGTAGTGATTTCACCAATTTTATTTCGTTTTTTGAAAGAGACATTGCGCGATTAAATTATTTTTGTAAAGTTACGGTTTTAGATGAATTACCCTTTGTTCAAATATAGTATTCTCCTCCTTGTATTGCTGATATTTTCAGGATGCAGACAGGCGAAATATGTTCCAGAAGGGAATTATTTACTCAAAGATAATGAGGTTAAATTTCAAACGCAGAAGCGAGATAAGATCAAATATGAGGATGATCATCCTTTGGTAGATGCTGCTGAAATTGCCGAACTGGTGAAACCTAAACCGAATCAAAGTTTCAAATTGTTTTTTTACAACCGTATCGATACAACGCGTCATAAAGAACAAATGAATCGCAAGACGGAAAAGTATCGCAAGAAAAATGAGAAGCGCAAAACGAAGGAAAATCGTATCAATAACCGCAGAGTAGATCGTGCGGCAGAAAAAGGAGATTCACTCTATCGACACAAGACGATTCAAGACAAAGAAGTTAAATTGGGTTGGAGAGAATGGGTGAGGAGTAATTTTGGTCAACCTCCGGTATTATTGGACACTTTTCGCGTAACAAAATCTAGAAATCAAATCGAAATCTATTTGAGAAAGAAAGGGTTTTATGAAGCCACCGTTACCGATACCGTCATTTATAAAGAGCGAAAACGAAAAGCATTTGTAGCGTTTGTTATCGAACCAGGAGAGCCGCATCGTTTGCGTAATTTTATTTTGGATAGTGCCTCTATGAACAGGACCTTGTTAGCCAGCTATAAAAGGATGCTTAAAGTGAGTAACCGATCTATCAAGCCCGGCGACTTATTAGATCAGGATGCCTTGGACGATGAGCGTGAATTATTTTCAAAATATTGTCGAAATGAATCGGGTATGTTTGGTTTTAATAAAAACTATATTGGTTTTTTGGTCGACACTACAGTCGGACCAAAACAAGCTGACATTACATTATTCGTTAAGCCGAGAATTGTGGATGATCCAAATGATTCTGAAGGGGAACGGAAAATAACCATTAACCACATGTCATATCGCGTGAAAGACGCCACCTTTTATTTGCGTAATCCAGACACAGCTTCATTCAAAAATTATGCTGCCTTTGCAGCACGATGTATGGATCTTGGTTTAAAGCCAAGAGATCAAAAAGGTCGATTCCAACTCTTGGACACCCTCCAAATCGATGGAAAAGGAACGTTTATATATAACGAGGAACCTTTTCTAGATCCCGACTTGCTTGATCGGCAGAATTTCTTGGAAATTGATATGGCAGCGCAAGGTGGAGATAAACATTATTACAAAGAATACTATGTCGAAAGAAGTTACCGCACACTATCTAATTTGGGCGTATTCTTGAATATCAGTCCATCGGTAAAATTGGATCCTGAAAATCCAAAAGATCCCTGGGTCGTTGTCAGTTATGATTTAATGCCTTTGCAGAAACAATCGTTTCGTTTCGCTCCAAGGCTGAGCAATACAAATGGGATATTAGGGATTAATGGTGAAATCAGCTATTCAAATAAAAATCTTTTCAGAGGTGCGCAGCAATTACAAATCAGTTTTGTTGGAGGGATGGAATCGCAACCGTTAATTGTAGGAGCTGATGAAAATGGAGGTGTTTCTGGTCAGCAACTATGGCAATTGAACACATTTGAATGGGGACCGAAAATTTCATTGACCTTTCCTAAGTTAATTTTCCCTTTGCCAAAGAAACTTCAAGAAGGTATTTCTAAAAGAGCTTATCCAAAAACGATTTTTGATGTGGCACTCAACTATCAGCGCAGAAATGAGTTTAAGCGTGCCCTATTTGTAATGGGGTACCAATTGCAGTATCAGCAAGATAAGGTTCAGAAATGGGAGTTTGATATGGTTAAAATTGATTTTGTACGTTTGGATAAGGAAGATTTTTTCCAAGAGCGGCTGGAGCAATTGAATGATCCATTTTTATTAAACTCATACACAGATCACTTTACCACCACCTTTTCGCCAACATGGCATTTTAGTAACCTAAACTCCAACCGAAGAAAAAGGTTAGGGGGCAAACACTTGCATGATGTCACTGCTTCAGTTGATGTTTCTGGATGGATGTTTACACCTTTAATTTATAATGGCTTAGAATCGCTAGGAGCTTCATTTACTGCGGTTAATGCAGAGACGGGGTTGAAGGAGTTTTATGGTGTGCCCTATACGGAATTTCTAAAATTGGATCTCCAATATATAGCCAGTATCCATATCTCACAACAACGAAATTTGGTTTTTAGAGCCTTAGCGGGTTATGGTTTGGCTACAGGTAATTCTCCTTCATTGCCTTACGAAAAGGCGTTTTTTGCGGGTGGTTCAAATGATATTCGTGCTTTTCAAGCCAGAACTATGGCACCAGGATCTGTTAAAACCTATGCTGACTCAAATTCAACAGAAACACAAATTGGTGATATGCGATTTGAGTTAAATGCTGAATGGCGTTTTCAAATGACATCTATGTTAGAAGGAGCTTGGTTTGTGGATGCTGGAAATATATGGAACCGTCAAAAAGAGGGGATTGATGCCGATGATCCCTCCGTATTTAAGTTGGATTCATGGCGAGAAATTGCGGTCGGCGTAGGGTATGGTATTCGTGCCGATTTTGACTTTTTAGTGGTCCGTTTGGATTTGGCTTGGGCTTTGCATAATCCGCACCTGCCAGCAGGTGAACGTTGGTGGTTGACAGGTGATAAAACGTCTTATAAATCTTATTTTGAATACAATGAAACAACAGGGGAGTATATTGACTATGAATTGCCGCATCCGCTGAGGTTTAACTTTGGTATCGGATATCCTTTCTAATGAATTTTCGCATTCACAAAAATTATCCCGATTTTCGCACTATGTCTGTTAAAAAAATCAAGTTTGCGCTGGTTCTTTTTGGATGTTTTTGTTTCTCATTTCTATTTGGTCAGTCCGAATTTGAAAATGTGCAGTTACCATTGCCCAAAAATGCAACCTATTTTTATTCTCAGGTAGAGCCGTCTATTTGTATTAATCCGAAGAAAACGAATGAGGTGATAGCCGGGTCGGTGATGAATGATTATTATTATTCCAAAAATGGCGGAAAAACATGGAAAGCAAAATCAATTTCATCCAAATGGGGCGTTAATGGTGATCCATGTATGATTATCGATACGCTTGGACGCTATTTTTACTTCCACCTATCAAATATTGATGGTAAGCCATTGGTTGGAGGAATGATTTGTCAACGTTCGAAGAAACTCAAAGGCAAGTTTAAAATGAAGAGTCATACCTTGCAAAACGACAAGTTTCACGATAAAGAATGGGTAGCTGTCAATCCGAAAAACAATGATTTATACATGACTTGGACGCAGTTTGATGCATATGACTCCAAAGATCCAAACGACTATAGCTTTATTGTCTTTTCAAAGAGTATTGATGGAGGAGAGACTTGGACAGATCCCGTTTCTATATCTCATATCCCGGGTGATTGCAGAGATGATGATCAAACTGCAGAAGGAGCCGTTCCGGCGGTTGGGCCAAATGGTGAAATTTATGTGGCGTGGTCAAGAAATGATTCAATTTGGTTTAATTATTCCTTGGATCAAGGGGCAACATGGTTACCACGAGAAGTTTTTATCGTAGAACAGCCTATTGGTTGGGTTATCAAAATTCCAGGTTTATACCGTTGTAATGGATTGCCTGTCACTGCCTGCGATCAAAGTAGTTCAGATCATAATGGAACCGTCTATGTTAATTGGGCAGATCAACGCAATGGTGAGGAGAATACAGATATTTGGTTAATTAAATCTCAAGATGGAGGAAAAACATGGAGTCCACCTAAAAAAGTGAATGATGATGATTCCGGAAAACATCAATTTTTAACCTGGATGACGATTGACCAAACCAATGGATATGTTTATTGCGTTTTTTATGATCGACGTCATTATGAAGACGAGCGAAAAACAGATGTATTCCTCGCTGTATCCAAAGATGGAGGTGATTCGTTTCAAAATATTCGAATTAGCGAAAGTCCGTTTCGACCCAACCCAAAAATCTTTTTTGGTGACTATACGAACATTTCTGTGCACAATGGCGTAATAAGACCTATCTGGACACGTTTACACAAAGGAAAAATTACATTGCACACCGCTCTAATTGAGCAGCATCAATTGGATGAGCAATAAAATCATGATGAAATTATCCGTCATTATTGTCAATTATAACGTTGAGTTCTTCCTAGAACAATGCTTAAACTCTGTATATAAAGCATTAAAAAATGTGGAAGGAGAAGTCTTTGTTGTGGATAATAATTCCATTGATGGTTCGCTCGCGATGGTTCGCGATAAATTTCCACAAGTGACTTTGATTGCCAATAAAGATAATGTTGGTTTTTCCATGGCGAACAATCAAGCTTTGAAGATTGCGAAAGGGGACTACCACTTATTACTCAACCCTGATACAATTGTTGAAGAGGACACTTTTGAAAAGATCATAGCATTCATGGATGAGCATCCAGATGCCGGTGGTCTAGGTGTGAAGATGATCGATGGAAAAGGTAATTTTTTACCAGAATCAAAACGCGGTTTACCAACACCAAGGGATGCCTTTTATAAAATTTTTGGACTGTCACGCCTTTTTCCCAAATCGAAACGATTTGGTCGTTACCACCTTTCATATTTAGATATTGACGAGACCCATGAAATCGAAATTCTTTCGGGAGCCTTTATGTTGATGCGAAAAGAAGCGTTAGATAAAGTCGGCTTATTAGATGAAGCCTTTTTTATGTATGGGGAGGATATTGACTTAAGCTATCGGATTGTTATAGGTGGTTATAAAAACTATTATTACCCTGAAACCCGAATCATTCACTATAAAGGAGAAAGTACCAAAAAGAGCAGTGTGAATTATGTCTTTGTCTTTTATAATGCGATGATCATTTTTGCAAAGAAGCACTTTTCGAGCAAAAACGCGAAAATATACTCCTTCCTGATCAACCTAGCGATTTACTTTAGAGCAGGCGTAGCGATTTTGAATCGCGCAATCCGAAAGTTGACCTTGCCCATGGTCGATTTAGCTTTGATTATCCTAGGCTTATTTTTAATAGCTTGGGAATATCAAGCGATTCAAGACATAATCATTCCAGAAAACCTCCTGGGTTACGGACTGCCGATTTATGGCTTGATTTGGTTTTTAACGCAACTCTTTAGCGGAGGTTATGATCGCCCCATAAAACTCATTAAAAATGTCATTGGATCGGCAATTGGGACGGCGTTGATTTTGATGATTTACGCCCTCTTATCCAAAGAATATCAGTTTTCGCGCTTAATTATTCTAGTAGGTGGATCATGGGTCATGGTCTATTATCTTATATCGCGTGCATTATTACATTTTGCTTTACCAGAGCAATTCCGAATTGGAGGGTCCAAAAATAAACGTTTTGTCATTATTGGTGAATTAAAGGAAGCCGAACGCGTAAGTCAAGTGCTTCATCAAACCAATACGAAAGTTCAATCCACTGTTTATTTAGCACCCGGAAGTGAAAAGTCAGATGATGCTTATGTGGGCACAATGAACCAGTTAAATCAGGTGATTGATATCCATAAGATCAATGAAGTGATTTTTTGTGCTAGAGATGTATCAGCAGAAACCATCATATCCAAAATGCTGGAGTTAGAAAACTCCAAACTTGATTTTAAAATAGCCCAACCCGAAACGTCATTTTTGATCGGTAGTAATTCAATTGATTCGCAAGGTGATCTTTATGTGATGGACATTAACCGCATCAATAAGCCGGCTAATAGAAGGAATAAACGGACCTTAGACTTTTTATTTGCAACCTTAACATTGCTGCTCAGTCCAATTTTGGTTTGGTTTTATAAGCAAAAGAGACAATGGTTAAAAAATATGTTAGATGTCTTGATCGGGAAACGATCATTGATCGGTTATGCAAAGATCGAGCATCATTCCAACCTGAAGCTCCCACGTATTAAAGGAGGCGTTTTATCAGCCCGATTGATGGTGGATGACATCGACATTGATGATAATGCTATCTCTCGCCTAAATCTCATCTATGCCAAGAATCATTCGATTGGTATGGACTTTAAGATTTTGTTTCGAAATTTGAAGGGGTTGGATCATTAAAGGTTGATCCACAAAAAAAAGCATTCACACAACTGAATGCATGAATGCTTTAGTATTATAAAAGGAGTAAAAACTAACCCAATTCTTCAATAATAGTCTCGGTATCTTCTCCGCGGATGATCAATGCTAAGATGCTTTCAACATCTACTTCATCCAAATCGTTATAACCGATGCCAACAGCTACTTTTTCTAATAATTTAGTTTCGCTCTCATCGATTTTACCGTCAATCTGAACCATTTGAATCAATTCTATAATTTGCTCAAAACGCTCTTCACTGCTTACCGGAGGATTAATTGGTAACTGTTCTGGAGAGTCGATAATAGCCTTGATTTGCTCTTCACTTAAGCTGATTTTTTGACCAATCTTGTACAATAATTCACGCTCTTCGTCAGTGACAACACCATCCGCTTTAGCAATTTGAACCATATTTCTTAAATGACTTCTATCTTGGCGTCTTTCACCTGTTTCAAATAGTTTTTCTATCGACATTTTGCTTGTTTTTTTGGCAAAAATAATGATT
>JAURQI010000058.1 GCA_030836155.1 Crocinitomix sp. | reverse complement strand
TGAGGGTCGCGAGTTCGAGTCTCGTCTCCCGCTCTTAACAAAAAGCCATTGGCTTTTAGGCTGTCAAACGAGGCAGTCGTGTTAAATATATAAATTAGTGCCGGTGTAGCTCAGGGGTAGAGCGTTTCCTTGGTAAGGAAGAGGTCACGGGTTCAAATCCCGTCATTGGCTCAAAGCCTGACGGATTTTAAACCTGACACAATAGCCCTGAGTTGTTTTGATGAAAAATCGAAAGCCGTCATTGGTTTTAAAGGGAAAAGTGCATCCGATTCAGTCGGGTGTTTTGTTGTTGTATAATTTTGATTTAAATAAATAAGTAAACAATTGTAGATTATGGCTAAGGAAACTTTTGATCGTTCCAAACCACATGTAAATATTGGGACAATTGGACACGTTGACCACGGTAAGACGACTTTGTCTGCTGCTATCACCACTGTATTAGCGAAAGCTGGTGGGGCTGAGGTAAGAGACTTCGATACTATTGATAACGCTCCAGAAGAAAAAGAAAGAGGTATTACTATTAATACTTCACACGTTGAATACGAAACGGCAAACAGACACTATGCGCACGTTGACTGTCCAGGTCACGCCGATTATGTTAAGAACATGGTTACGGGTGCTGCACAGATGGATGGTGCGATATTGGTAGTTGCGGCTACTGATGGTCCTATGCCACAAACTCGTGAGCACATCCTTTTAGGACGTCAGGTTGGTGTACCTAGAATGGTTGTTTTCATGAACAAAGTAGACATGGTTGACGACGAAGAGTTGTTAGAACTTGTTGAAATGGAAATTAGAGAATTACTTTCTTTCTACGAGTATGATGGAGATAATACTCCTGTAATCGCTGGTTCAGCTCTTGGAGGTTTGAATGGTGATGCTAACTGGGAAGGAAAGATCATGGAACTAATGGCTGCTTGTGATGAGTGGATCGAACTTCCAGTTCGTGAGGTAGACAAAGACTTCTTGATGCCTGTTGAAGATGTATTCTCGATCACTGGTCGTGGTACTGTTGCAACTGGTAAAATCGAAACTGGTGTGATTAACTCTGGTGAAGAGGTTGATATCTTAGGAATGGGTGACGAGAAATTAAAGTCAACTGTTACTGGTGTTGAGATGTTTAGAAAGATCTTGGACAGAGGTGAAGCTGGTGATAACGTAGGTCTTCTTTTGAGAGGGATTGAAAAATCTGAAATCAGAAGAGGTATGGTAATCGCTAAGCCTGGTTCAATTACTCCTCACAAACAATTCAAAGCTGAGGTATATATCTTGAAAAAAGAAGAAGGTGGACGTCATACTCCATTCCATAATAAATATAGACCACAGTTCTATTTAAGAACAACTGATGTTACTGGTGAGATCATCCTTGAGGATGGACGTGAAATGGTAATGCCTGGTGATAACGTTACTATTACAGTAAACCTTATCGTACCGGTTGCTATCAACCAGTCGTTGAGATTTGCTATCCGTGAGGGTGGTAGAACTGTAGGAGCTGGTCAGGTGACTGAAATCTTAGATTAAAATTCATCCTTGACATATAAAATTGAGAAATGATCCTGTCCGTCTTAGACGGATGGGAATTTCTCTCTTACGGGCGTAGTTCAATGGTAGAATACCGGTCTCCAACACCGTTGATGAGGGTTCGAATCCTTCCGCCCGTGCAAAAATGGACTTACAATCGTTGTAAATCCGAAGGAAGAGGTTCTCTTCAAATGATTTAAAATTTTAAGAAGTGGCGAACATAATACAATATATTGAAGAGTCGTTCAACGAACTAGTACACAAAGTAACGTGGCCGACATGGCAACAACTGCAAAGTAGTGCCCTTGTCGTATTAGTTGCTTCTGTGATCTTCGCATTGTTGATTTTTGTTATGGATTACATTTTTGGAATCAATGTAACAAAAGGAGATAATCCTCCGCTTTGGAGCGGGATCCTTGGTTTCTACTATAAGTTAGTAGGAGCAATTTAATTTCAAACCAGATTCAAGCAGGAAGAAATGGCAGAAGTAAAAAAACGTTGGTACGTTGTACGTTCAGTAGGAGGTAAAGAAAAGAAGGTTCGTGATTATATCGAGCTGGAAATTAAGCGTCATAAGATTGACCACTTAGTGGGTCAGGTGCTTATTCCTACAGAAAAAGTCTACCAAATCCGAAATGGAAAGAAAATTAGCAAGGAAAGAAATTACCTCCCAGGATATGTGCTTATCGAAGCCGCTTTGGAAGGTGAAGTTCAACACATCATCAAAAGCGTTCCTAATGTAATTGGTTTCATGAGTGCGGTTAAAGGAGGAGATCCTATGCCAATGCGCCAAAGTGAAGTCAATCGAATCTTAGGTAAAGTTGATGAATTAGCTGAGCAAGAAGAAGAAATGAACATTCCTTATGTAGAGGGTGAAACTGTCAAGGTAATTGACGGGCCGTTTAACGGATTTAACGGTGTGATTGAAGGGGTGAATGAAGAGAAAAAGAAATTGCAAGTAATGGTAAAGATCTTCGGGCGTAAAACTCCACTAGAACTAAGTTACATGCAAGTAGAGAAGAATACGTAATAAGTATATTAACGTGTAGGAGTACTGCCCGGGTTTGTATTAGAATGTTTCCCGCCCAGGATAAACGGTATGTTTGACTACAAAAACTAAACATATATGGCAAAACAAGTTGATGGATTAATCAAGCTCCAAATCAAAGGAGGAGCCGCTAATCCTTCACCACCAGTAGGACCAGCACTTGGTGCGAAGGGGGTGAACATTATGGAGTTCTGCAAGCAATTTAATGCAAGAACTCAGGAGAAGGCTGGTAAAGTTCTTCCAGTTGTTATTACTGTATACGGTGATAAGTCATTTGACTTTGTGGTAAAAACACCTCCTGTAGCAGTGCAACTTTTGGAAGCGGCTAAAATCAAGTCGGGTTCAGCAGAACCAAATCGAGTTAAAGTAGCAAAAGTAACATGGGACCAAGTTAGAGCGATCGCTGAAGATAAAATTCAGGATATGAACGCTTTTAAAGTGGAATCTGCAATGCGCATGGTTGCCGGTACGGCAAGAAGTATGGGTATTACTGTTACTGGAGCATTTCCTGAATCAAATTAATCGTAAGTCATGGCAAGAATTAGTAAAAAGAGAAAAGAAGTCCTGGCTAAAGTAGACCGGGAGAAAGCTTACAGCATGTCTGAAGCTTGCGAGTTGATCAAGGAAATAACAACAACTAAATTTGATGCTTCTGTTGACGTTGCTGTACGATTGGGTGTAGACCCGCGTAAAGCAAATCAAATGGTTCGTGGTACTGTTGCATTACCTCATGGTACCGGTAAGGATGTTAAAGTATTAGTACTTTGTACACCTGACAAGGAAGAAGAGGCAACAGCAGCAGGTGCGGATTACGTTGGTCTTGATGAATATATCCAGAAGATTAAAGGAGGATGGACTGATGTTGATGTAATCGTTACAATGCCATCTGTTATGGGGAAAGTTGGTGCTTTAGGTAGAATCCTCGGACCAAGAGGTTTGATGCCTAACCCAAAAACTGGAACGGTAACAATGGACGTTGGTAAAGCGGTATCTGAAGTGAAAGCAGGTAAAATTGATTTCCGTGTTGATAAATACGGTATCGTTCACTCGGCAGTAGCGAAAGTTTCATTTGAAGCAGACAAAATTCAAGATAACTTGAATGAATTGTTAACGACTATTGTAAAGTTGAAGCCTACTGCAGCAAAAGGTACATACATCAAGAGTATTAGTCTTAGTTCAACAATGAGTCCAGGTATCTCAATTGATACCAAAACCTTTGCTAACTAATAAACCCCGGAATTATGACAAGAGAAGAAAAATCACAGTACATTGAAGACTTGGCTGGTAAATTGTCGGAGTCGGGTGTTTTTTACTTAACAGATACAGCGGGTTTAACTGTTGAAACTGTTAACCAACTTCGCGAGAAGTGCTTCAAAAGTAATATCGAGTTGCGTGTTGTTAAAAACACGCTCTTGAAAAAAGCTATGGAGCAGATTGAAGATACGAACTACGAGGATCTTTACGGAGTACTCGCAGGACCAACTGCAATCATGTTCGCAGAAACTGGAAATGCACCGGCAAAGTTGATTAAAGATTTCCGTAAAAAGCACGAGAAACCACTTCTTAAAGGAGCTTTCATTGAGGAAGCAATCTACACAGGAGAGGAAAATCTTGAGTTCCTTACATCTATCAAGAGCAAGGAAGAGCTTATCGGGGATATTATCGCATTGCTTCAATCTCCTGCCAAGAATGTTATATCGGGCTTGAAATCCGGTGGAGGCACATTGGCTGGAATTTTAAAAACGCTCTCGGAAAGAGAAGCTTAATTAATTATTAACCTTATTTAAAAACAAAATAAAATGGCTGAATTAAAAGAATTCGCAGAACAACTAGTTAACTTAACAGTAAAAGAAGTTAACGAATTAGCAGACATCCTTAAAGATGAGTACGGAATCGAACCTGCTGCTGCTGCAGTAGCTGTTGCTGGTCCTGCTGGCGGTGGAGACGGTGGTGCTGCAGAAGAGCAAACTGAGTTTGACGTAATCTTAAAAGCTGCTGGAGGTTCTAAACTAGCTGTAGTTAAGTTAGTAAAAGAATTGACTGGTAAAGGATTGAAAGAAGCAAAAGAGCTTGTTGATAGCGCACCTGCTGCATTGAAAGAAGGTGTTTCTAAAGACGAAGCTAACGGTCTTAAATCTTCTTTGGAAGAGGCTGGAGCTGAAGTTGAAATTAAGTAAGTTTACTTGCATTACACAGGATAGGCACTGCTCTTTGGGGCATGTGCCTACTCCTGTTTTACAGTTCGGAATAACAGAGTTTATATTCTTTAACAAAAAAAATTAGCCTTGGTACCAAATAATAAAACGAAAGAAAGAATCAATTTTAGAAGCCAGTCGGCTTTGTTTGAGTATCCGGATTTCCTGGACATCCAGCTGGAATCATTCAGACAGTTCTTTCAGTTGGAAACAACACCTGAAAATAGAAGTGATGAAGGGCTTTTCAAGGTATTTAGTGAAAACTTCCCAATCACCGATACACGAAACCAATTCGTGCTTGAATTCCTGGATTATTTTGTTGATCCACCACGTTACTCTATATCAGAATGTATTGACAGAGGATTAACCTATAGTGTACCATTAAAAGCTAAGTTGAAGCTTTATTGTACTGATCCTGAGCATGAAGATTTTGAAACAATTGTTCAAGATGTTTATTTAGGAACTATTCCGTACATGACGCCAAAAGGTTCTTTTGTTGTCAATGGTGCTGAGCGTGTTATCGTTTCTCAGCTTCACCGTTCACCTGGTGTATTCTTTGGTCAGTCGCGTCACGCGAATGGAACGAAGTTATATTCGGCAAGAATTATTCCTTTTAAAGGATCATGGATCGAATTTGCAACAGACATTAACTCTGTGATGTATGCTTATATCGATCGTAAGAAAAAATTACCGGTAACCACTTTGTTCCGTGCATTGGGTTACGAGAGTGATAAAGATATTTTAGAAATCTTCGACCTTGCTGATGAGGTTAAAGCGACCAAATCGGGCTTGAAGAAAGTCCTGGGCCGTAAATTGGCAGCAAGAGTTTTGAAAACTTGGGTTGAGGATTTTGTTGATGAAGATACAGGAGAAGTTGTTTCAATCGAGCGTAACGAAGTGTTACTGGATCGTGAAACCGTTCTTGAAAAAGAGCATATCGACCTGATCTTTGATGCTGGTGTAAAATCAGTTATTCTTCATAAAGAAAACGTAAACACGGCTGATTTTGCAATTATCTACAATACATTACAAAAAGATACTTCGAACTCGGAGAAAGAAGCTGTTGAACATATTTATAGACAATTACGTAACGCAGAGCCGCCAGATTTTGAAACGGCACGTGGCGTATTTGAAAAATTATTCTTCTCAGATTCACGTTATGATCTAGGAGAAGTAGGTCGTTACCGAATCAATAAAAAGCTTGGATTAGATACTGATATCGAGCAGAAAGTATTGACAAAGGACGATATCATTTTGATTGTTCGTTATTTGATTGAGTTGATTAATGCGAAAGCAGAGATTGATGATATTGATCACTTGTCTAACAGACGTGTGAGAACGGTTGGTGAGCAATTACACAATCAATTTGGTGTTGGTTTGGCAAGAATGGCCAGAACAATCCGCGAAAGAATGAACGTTCGTGACAACGAAGTTTTTACGCCAATTGACTTGATCAATGCGAAGACATTATCGTCTGTGATTAATTCATTCTTCGGAACCAATCAGTTATCTCAGTTCATGGATCAAACGAATCCATTATCAGAGGTTACGCACAAAAGAAGATTGTCAGCTCTAGGGCCAGGCGGTCTATCCAGAGAAAGAGCTGGTTTTGAGGTTCGTGATGTTCACTATACACACTATGGTCGTCTTTGTACAATTGAGACACCGGAAGGACCGAATATTGGTTTGATTTCTTCACTTTGTGTATTCGCAAAAGTAAATAAACTTGGTTTTATCGAGACACCTTACTGGTCTGTTAAGAAAGGTAAGGTTGATTATTCAAAACCGACATACTTAAGTGCTGAAGAAGAGGAAGAAAAAATCATCGCACAGGCAAGTGCTGAGACGGATAAAACTGGAAAATTCACAAATGAGCGAATTAAGGCGCGTTTAGAAGGTGACTTCCCAGTTGTTGCTCCGGAAGCAATTAGCCTAATGGATGTTGGAACAAACCAGATTGCATCTATCGCCGCATCTTCAATTCCATTTTTGGAGCATGATGATGCCAACCGTGCATTGATGGGATCAAACATGATGCGTCAGGCTGTACCTTTATTAAAACCTAATTCACCAGTTGTTGGAACAGGAATTGAAGGTATTGTAGCGCGTGATTCACGTGTATTGATCAATGCTGAAGGTGATGGTGTAGTTGAATATGTTGATGCTAATGAAATCAAAATCCGATACAATTTATCGGACAAAGATAAATTGGTAAGTTTTGACGGAGATGTGAAAACGTACCAATTAGTAAAATTCCAAAAGACTAACCAAAGTACAACGATTAACCTGCGCCCAATTGTTTCTAAAGGAGACAAAGTAAGCAAGGGACAAGTACTTTGTGAAGGTTATGCAACTCAAGCCGGTGAATTAGCACTTGGACAAAACCTTAAAGTGGCATTTATGCCTTGGAGAGGTTATAACTTTGAGGATGCAATTGTAATCTCAGAAAAAGTTGTTCGTGAGGATATCTTTACTTCTATCCATATTGATGAATATTCATTGGATGTTCGTGATACAAAACGTGGGTTAGAAGAGTTAACTGCAGATATTCCGAATGTTTCAGAAGAGGCAACTAAAGACTTAGATGAAAACGGAATTATCCGTGTTGGAGCTGAGATTAAAGAAGGTGATATCCTGATTGGTAAGATTACACCAAAAGGAGAAACGGATCCTTCTCCAGAAGAAAAATTACTAAGAGCCATTTTCGGTGATAAGGCAGGAGATGTGAAAGATGCTTCATTAAAAGCTTCTCCTTCATTGCGCGGTGTGGTAATTGGAAAGAAATTATTCTCAAGAGCAATCAAAGATCGTAAGACAAAAGCAAAAGACAAGCCAATGTTGGCTCAGTTGGATGCTGATTACGAAGTTGAAGCAAAAGAGTTGAAAGGTGTTTTGATTGAAAAATTATTAAATATCCTTGAAAACCATAAGTCGGCAGGTGTTTTCAATAACTTCAAAGAAGAAGTATTGAAAAAAGGTGTGAAATTCTCACAGAAGAACCTTTCGACAGTTGATTTCAGCATTGTAAATCCTTATGATTGGACTTCGGATGCGGATACAAATAGATTAATTCAACGCGTACTTCACAATCATTCAATTAAAGCGAATGATTTGTTGGGTATTTATAAGCGTAAGAAATTCCAAATCTCTGTTGGAGATGAATTACCAACAGGTATTGTTAAGATGGCTAAAGTTTACGTAGCTAAGAAACGTAAATTGAAAGTTGGAGATAAGATGGCAGGTCGTCACGGTAACAAAGGTATTGTGGCGAATATCGTTCGTCAAGAAGATATGCCTTTCTTGGATGACGGTACACCAGTTGATATCGTATTGAACCCACTAGGGGTACCTTCACGTATGAACTTAGGCCAGATTTATGAAACAGTACTTGGATGGGCTGGAACAGAGTTAGGGGTTAAATTTGCCTCGCCAATTTTTGATGGTGCTTCGATTGATCAAATCAATGAGTATTCAGATAAAGCAGGTGTTCCACGTTTCGGACGTTCTTTCTTGATTGACGGTAATACGGGTGAGCATTTTGATCAGCCGGCTACAGTGGGTGTTATTTATATGCTGAAACTAGGACACATGGTGGATGATAAAATGCACGCACGTTCAATCGGACCATACTCATTAATTACACAGCAACCATTGGGTGGTAAAGCTCAGTTTGGTGGTCAGCGTTTTGGTGAAATGGAAGTTTGGGCATTGGAAGCATATGGAGCTTCAAATATTCTAAGAGAAATTCTAACAATCAAGTCGGATGACGTGATTGGTCGTGCGAAGGCTTACGAGTCGATCGTTAAAGGTGAGAATTTCGGAGAGCCAGGTATTCCTGAATCGTTCAATGTATTATTGAATGAATTAGCAGGTCTTGGACTGAATATTACAATGGATTAATTAGAAGTAAAAAGAATTAGACGAAAGATAAAAGACCAAAAGAAGCAGTGAAAACTGAAAGTCTTTATTCTTTAATCTTAAGTCTCTAATCGAATAGAAATTATGGCTTACAGAAAAGAGCAAAAATCGAGAAGTAGTTTTAACAAGATTACGATTAGTTTGGCTTCACCTGAAATGATTCTTGAGAAATCATACGGAGAAGTTTTAAAGCCGGAAACCATTAACTACAGAACGTATAAACCAGAACGTGACGGTTTGTTTTGTGAACGAATTTTCGGACCTGTAAAGGATTACGAATGTCATTGTGGGAAATACAAGCGTATTCGTTATAAAGGAATTGTATGTGACCGTTGTGGTGTAGAAGTAACGGAGAAAAAAGTTCGTCGTGAGCGAATGGGACACATTTCATTGGTGGTTCCTGTTGCACACATCTGGTACTTCCGTTCGCTTCCTAATAAAATTGGTTACCTACTTGGTTTACCAACAAAGAAGTTAGATCAAATTATCTATTATGAGCGTTATGTAGTTATCCAAAAGGGTATTGCAGAGCGAGCTGACGAGGAGCCATTGGAATATATGGATTTCTTGACAGAAGAAGAGTATTTGGATATTTTGGATGAATTGCCAAAAGAGAACCAATACTTAGAGGATAACGATCCGAATAAATTTATTGCAAAAATGGGTGCAGAAGCATTGCACGATTTATTGCAACGTTTAGATTTGGATTCACTTTCTTTTGACCTTCGTCACAAAGCGAATACAGAAACTTCTCAGCAGAGAAAGAAAGAAGCATTGAAAAGACTACAAGTAGTTGAATCATTGCGTGAGGCACAAACACGTGTAGAAAATAGACCAGAATGGATGATCGTTAAGGTTGTTCCAGTTATTCCACCAGAATTAAGACCTTTGGTGCCGTTGGATGGAGGACGTTTTGCTACATCTGATTTGAATGACCTATACCGTCGTGTAATTATCAGAAACAACCGTTTGAAGCGTTTATTGGAGATCAAAGCACCTGAGGTGATTTTGAGAAACGAAAAGCGTATGCTTCAAGAGTCAGTTGATTCTTTATTTGATAACTCAAGAAAGTCATCTGCTGTAAAAACAGAATCAAATAGACCATTAAAGTCACTTTCAGATTCATTAAAAGGTAAGCAAGGTCGTTTCCGTCAAAACCTATTAGGTAAGCGTGTGGATTATTCAGCACGGTCGGTAATTGTTGTTGGACCAAATTTGAAATTACACGAATGTGGGCTTCCAAAAAATATGGCTGCCGAGCTTTTCAAACCATTCATCATCCGTAAGTTGATTGAAAGAGGGGTTGTTAAGACAGTAAAATCAGCGAAGAAAATCGTTGACAAAAAAGAGCCAATCGTTTGGGATATCTTAGAAAACGTATTAAAAGGACATCCTGTACTACTTAACCGTGCACCAACGTTGCACCGTTTGGGTATTCAGGCTTTCCAACCAAAATTAATTGAAGGAAAAGCAATTCGCTTACACCCACTCGTATGTACGGCATTCAACGCCGATTTTGATGGTGACCAGATGGCAGTGCATTTACCGTTAGGTAATGCGGCTATTTTGGAAGCGCAAGTTTTGATGCTTTCTTCTCATAATATTCGAAACTCAGCAAATGGTGCTCCAATTACCGTTCCATCTCAGGATATGGTATTGGGACTTTATTATATCACAAAATTGAAAAAATCAGTTGATGATATGAAAGTCGCTGGTGAAGGAATGACATTCTACTCACCAGAAGAAGTGATCATTGCTAAGAACGAAAGTGCAATTGATATCCACGCGGGTATTAAGGTAAGATTACATGACGTTGATGAAAATGGAGAGGATATTGAGCACATCATTGAAACAACGACAGGCCGTGTGATTTTTAACCAAATGGTTCCAAAAGAAGTTGGTTTCGTAAATGAAGTATTGACGAAAAAAGCACTAAGAGGAATTATCTCGCGTGTTCTAGAAAAATGTGGTACTGCACGTACAGCACAGTTCTTGGATGATATCAAGGGATTAGGTTATGAAATGGCCTTTAAAGGAGGACTTTCATTCGTATTGGATGACGTTATCATTCCACCGGAAAAAGAAGTGATGGTTGAAAAAGCCAACAAGGACGTTGAGGAAGTGATGATGAACTATAATATGGGATTGATCACTAATAACGAACGTTACAACCAGATTATTGATATTTGGACACATACAAATACACGATTGACGTCGGCCCTAATGAACCGTCTGACAAATGACCAACAAGGATTCAACTCTATCTATATGATGATGGATTCTGGTGCACGTGGTTCTAAAGAGCAGATTCGTCAGCTTTCAGGAATGCGTGGTTTGATGGCCAAGCCTCAAAAATCAGGAGCTTCGTCGCAAGATATTATTGAGAACCCGATTCTATCAAACTTTAAAGAAGGTTTATCCGTATTGGAGTACTTTATTTCAACTCACGGTGCCCGTAAAGGTTTGGCGGATACAGCCCTTAAAACGGCGGATGCAGGTTACCTTACACGTCGTTTGGTAGATGTTGCGCAAGATGTTGTTATTAATACAGAGGATTGTGGGACGTTAAGAGGTGTTATTGTTTCTGCATTAAAGAAAAACGATGATATCGTAGAACCACTTTACGATCGTGTACTTGGACGAGTTGCTGTTGAAGACGTCTTGGATCCAGAAACGAAAGAAGTCATTGTAGAGGCAGGCATAGAGATCACAGAGCCATTGGCTAAGAAAATTGAAAATTCAGAAATCGAAGAAGTCGAAGTACGATCAGTATTGACTTGTGAGATGAAACGTGGTGTTTGTGCTAGATGTTATGGTCGAAACCTTTCAACAGGTAATATGGCCGTTAAAGGAGATGCCGTAGGTGTAATTGCAGCCCAGTCAATTGGTGAGCCTGGTACACAGTTAACACTACGTACATTCCACGTTGGGGGTACGGCTTCAAACATTGCTGATGAGAATAGCTTAATCGCTAAGTTTGATGGTAACCTTGAGATTGAAGAATTGAAAACGGTTAAGACTAAGAACGGAGATGGTGACGATGTAGAGATGATTCTTGGTCGTTCAGGTGAAGCAAAAATTACTGATCCAGAAAACGGAACAGTACTCATGACAGCCAATGTTCCTTATGGTTCTCAATTGATTTCAAAATCAAAAGGGAAAATCAAAAAAGGTGACGTCATCTGTAAATGGGATCCATACAATGCTGTTATTCTAACGGAACAAAAAGGTCAAGTTCTTTTCGAAAATATTATCGAAGGGGAGACTTTCCGTGAAGAGATTGATGAGCAGACTGGATTTAGAGAAAAAGTAATCACTGAAAACAGAAGAAAGAAAAATATTCCTACTGTAACGATTATTGATACGAAATCAAAAGAACAGTTGAAATCGTACAGCTTACCAGTAGGGGCACATATTATTGTAGAAGACGGGGAAAAGATTGAAGCGGGTAAAATTATCGTAAAGATACCGCGTGTTGCTGGTAAGTCTGGGGATATTACGGGGGGTCTACCTCGTGTAACTGAACTTTTCGAAGCACGTAACCCATCGGATCCTGCAGTTACTTCTGAAATTGATGGTATCGTATCATATGGTAAAATCAAGCGTGGTAACCGTGAGGTAATCATTGAATCGAAAACCGGTCAAATACGTAAGTATCTTGCACCTTTATCGAAACATATCCTTGTTCAGGAAAATGATTTTGTAAAGGCAGGGCAACCGTTATCGGATGGAGCGATTACACCTAAAGATATCTTGAATATCAAAGGGCCAACAGCAGTACAAGAGTATCTTGTTAATGAAGTTCAGGAAGTATATCGTCTACAGGGGGTGAAAATTAACGACAAACACTTTGAGGTAATTGTACGTCAGATGATGTTGAAACTTGAAATCCTTGAAGCAGGTGATACAAAATTACTAGAAGGACAATCAGTGCATAAAGCCGATTTCTTTGAAGAAAATGATGCATTGTATGGTAAGAAAGTTGTTGTAGAACCAGGAGATTCTGAATCGCTTAAAGCAGGTCAAATTATCTCTGCACGTAAACTGAGAGATGAAAACTCGATGTTGAAACGTAAGGATAAAAACTTGGTTGAAGCAAGAGATGCAGTTCCTGCAACGTCTAAGCCAGTTCTTCAAGGAATCACAAGAGCTTCACTTCAAACAAGAAGTTTCATTTCAGCTGCTTCCTTCCAGGAAACAACGAAAGTGCTAAACGAAGCTGCTTTGAACGGTAAAGAAGATTACTTGTTAGGATTGAAAGAAAACGTAATTGTTGGGCATAAGATTCCTGCAGGTACAGGTTTTAGAGAATTCCAAAAATTAGTGGTTGGTTCACAAGCAGAATATGATGCGCTTGTTAATGAGAACAATGATTAATAAAAAATAAGATCTAAGAATCAAAAGCATCCGTCTAAAGCGGATGCTTTTTTTGTACCTTAGTATTTCAAGAGAATAAATAGAAATTACATCCAAATAATAGAACAGTTATGAGTCAAAAAAACGATCCGAAAAACCCCAATCAAATCAATATAGAGTTGCCAGAAGAAATAGCGGAAGGTCAATACTCGAACTTATCTATTATCACACATTCACCAAGTGAGTTTATCGTTGATTTTATTCAATTGATACCTGGCGTGCCAAAAGGTAAAGTTAAATCACGCATTATATTGACTCCTGAAAACGCTAAAAAATTAGTTCATGCATTGAAAGATAATGTTTCAAAATATGAATCAGTCCATGGTAAAATAAAAAGCGTTGAGCAGCCACATGGAATACCAATGAACTTTGGTGGTCCAACCACTGAAGCTTAAGATCTTAAAAAAATACCACTTTTAGGGGATGTATCCTGGAGGTGTTTACCACTTTTGAGGTATTGATTCAAGCAATGGATTAGTCTAATTTTGGATAGAACCAAAATTTCATCCTTGTTATGATAACGCCTTTAAGTCTAAATCGATCTTCCGTCTCAGAATATTTGACGCAGTCAAAAAACACGAATTTATCGGCTTCTTTTGTGAAGACATTAGATGAAACCATTTTTAATCTTTCATCATTTAACACCGAGGAATATGATCAGTTTTCAATAGACGAACTCTATCAATACCTCGTTTTAAGCCATCGTCTATTTTTAAACCATTGGTTACCAAAAATTGATCAAACGGTTGGTCTGTTGGCTCAAAAGAATAAACGGAATTCGCTATTGACGCAGGTGCTGAAGTTATTCCTAACCAAATATCGAATTGAATTGGTTAGGCATATGCAAGAAGAGGAAGAAGTGCTCTTTGTGTATATTGAAAACAAATTAAAGGGTAAACAACGTCCAGAAGAAGAGCAATTGGCGATCAATCATTTCTTAAATACACATAATGACAATATCGTTCTGCATTTAGGTGATTTGAAAAAAGACCTTTTACATTTTAATACCGACCTGAATGATAGTTTGGTTTTCCAGATTTTATTTAATCAACTGAATTTGTTTCAACGTGAGTTAACTGTTCATAGTTTAATTGAAGATCAAGTCGTGGTTCCAAGAATTATGGCACATCAGAATAAAGCCTGACGTTTAAAATTCTAATAATCCATAATAGGTGAGCAGAGCAAGCGCAATCCACAATAAGCCCTTAATCAGAAAAAAGAAGAATCCAGCCCAACCTATTCGCTTAAACCAAGGATTTTGATACCATTTTTGGTTCTCATTAGATTTACCCGCTTCCGTTTCCATGATTGATTCTGCCCAAATGTCAGATTTTCAATCCTATTTTCAAAGGAATCATTAATATTCCTGACGGATAAAATCCTCAAGCTGTTTGATGTAATCTGCATATCCAATGGTGGCTGGGATATTGCCGTGGCCTGCAACGGGCACACGCTTGGATTCTTTGAATGTCCCACTGTGATTATTGTAGATGATTTCACCATTTTCGATGGCGATATAATCGTCTTCCTCACCATGATACCAAAGCAAAGGAATATTGACACTTTTCATCTTTTCGGCATTATCAAATTCAAGAGTCGAAACGTAAGATGGGTTTATATTTAGAATCAGAGATGACTGAGCTAGGTGAGCTACAGAAGCAAGTGGAGATTCAATAATTATTTTATTTGGTATGAAATCAGTACGAAATGCTGCACGATCGATTACAGGAATACAACCTAAACTGAAACCATAATAAAATGTTTTCTCAGGCTGTGCTCCCTGATCAATTAGCCAATCAATGCTGGCATCAACATCTTCGTATAATCCCTGCTCTGAAGCTGTGCCTTCAGACATTCCATATCCGCGGTAGTCCATCATAAATACTCCATAGTGGTGTTGATTAACCAGACTAGCAAGAAGTGTTGCCCGCGGCCAATAAGCATCCATATGAAGTGATTGTCCGTGACAATACATAATCACTGTGTCTTCAGAAATAGTAGACATGTCGCCAATATAAACACCGTAAATGGTGTAAGTATCTCCTGTGTTTTGATCGGTAGAGGTCATGCTGACCAGAGTCCGATTACTGGCATCTACTGCATATTCGGCTGGAACAGCCGCATCCCCTGCGTCATATTCCTCAAATTCATAGGCATCTAATTGTGCGCTTGGAAAAGCCAAGGCGTCTAGTTTTGCTTTTTTGCATCCAAGAAATGCAATAATGACGAATAATAATATACTTAGTTTTTTCATTGTTTACTTATTTCCAAATGTCCATCTATATCCAATAAAAAATGCAGCTGCACCACGATTTCCTGTCAGCGGCAAAAAGGGTACAAAAGCATAGGTGTTTTCTAGGTTTGGACCTAAAACTTTAAATTCTGTCGTTAATTGACCTCGCCCATTTTTACCCTTTAAAACATGTCCAAGCTGCGGATTAAATAGCCAATAATAATCCTGTGGCTGATCATTGGCAGCAGTGCCACTCAATTCGAAATAATTATTAAATCCAACATAGAAGTAGCTCCTGCGTTGACCATAATTCCAGAATGCATTTAAATCTAATACGGGCCAAATATTTCCATTCTTATCCCCAAAATCATAAATCATGTTTATCGAAGGTGAAACTGATAAATTAGGAATATAACCGTCTTGCTCAAGAAATCGATAGGTACAACCTAAATCAACTTGTGCGTTTCCAAAAATTGCAGCTGTGCTATGCCATCCAGCAAAGACAGTTAGGTTTGTATCTAAACCATAACCAACTTCTAAACTAGTAATCGGCATTGGCAATGGGCCACCAAAATCAATAATGGGTCCACCGAAAGAACCACCGACGCTCCAATCGTCTTTTTCTATAGGCTCTACAAATCGGGATGCCGTGCAAGACGACATAAAAATGGAGACCAAGAAGATAATCGCGAGATAAATGCTTTTCATATCAAATTATTTAGCTGGGTAAAGATAATCAATATACCTATGCAAGCATAATAAAAAAGTCCAGAGATTGCACTATCTTTACAACATGCTTAAAGCTCCCTTGTTTTTTATTCTTTTTCACGTGCTTGTATGCGGAGCTGTAGCGCAAGACACGATATCCGTGATGTACTATAATTTACTAAAGTTTCCAGACGAAATACCCGGACGCATAACAGATCTGAGGAAAATAATAGGTTATACGCAGCCAGATATTTTTGTCGTTAATGAATTAACAGATGAGTCAGGTGCCGTCGCGATCTTGAATGAGGCATTGAATGTTTTTGGAGCTGATCATTATTCAGCTGCTGAATATGTGGACGGAACAGATACTGATAATATGCTGTTTTATAATAATGAGAAACTGGGCTTGATTGATCAGGTTCAAATTCCAACTGGCCTTCGAGACATTAGTGGTTATAAACTTTATTATAAACATCCAGAATTAGGGCCTTCTTCTGACACGATATTCTTGAACGTATTTGGTATGCACTTAAAAGCTGGTTCTGGTTCATTTGATCAAAGGAAAGATGAGGCATTGGTTTTAAAGTATTATCTCAACGATATGGATATTCCTGAGAATATTATTGCTGGTGGTGATTTTAATTTTTATTCAGGAAATGAGTCCGGTTGTCAGGCTATGCTGGATGGAGCAGATGTTTATTTATTCGATCCCATAGATCAGATCGGAAATTGGAGTAATAATTCGTTTTATGCAGACATTCATACGCAAAGTACCCGAACTTCATCGTTTGGAACAGGTGCTGGGGGAGGAATGGACGATCGTTTTGACCTCATCTTTTTATCGGAGGATGCTCTCTATAATGAACATGGTTTAACTTTTTTAGAAGGTTCTTACCAAGCGCTTGGTCAAGATGGTGATCGTTTTAATGAATCGATCGTTATACCGTTTAATCCGTCTGTGCCTGATAGCATCAGTGAGGCACTATATTATATGTCCGATCACTTACCACTTTCTTTAT
>JAURQI010000057.1 GCA_030836155.1 Crocinitomix sp. | reverse complement strand
TCGTCTCCGGTTATCCATAGAAGAAGATAACCCAATAAAGGGAAGATGATCAGCGTAGCTAAGCCCAAAAACCATAATGAAGAAAAAAGATGACGCACGCTCCGTTTTTCTGCAAAGAAACGAATAATCAATTAGATCATCCATAAAATAATTAAGAGGTCAAATCAACCGAACAGATATAAATACATCATTTTCTTTTACTTACATATGAGAAGTAGAAAAATGTCAAATTATTGTGGAGGTAAAACAAGTAGCAAAGCCAATCAAGCGAAGTAAGTTACGTCGCAAATTAGGGAAAGAATATTATTGTTTAAAAGAACGTGTAAACTGGCTCCGTTCAGATCAAAAATGGGCGATGGAACGTTCAAAAGTTCGCTTACATGCTTTGGTGAAATCCCATCAATCTTTTTTATTAAGAAGATTAAAAGACGTGGATATGCACTTGCAGCGCAATAAGGTAACGAATCTTCAATTGGCGTTGGATTGTATCGACGGGGTTATTATTAAGCCAGGAGAAACCTTTTCTTTCTGGAAAATGGTTGGACGTCCAACTAAAAGTAAAGGTTATTTAGAAGGAATGACTTTGTCAGAAGGAAAAGTAACAAGTGGAACCGGTGGTGGCTTGTGTCAGATGGGGAATTTGATCTATTGGATGACGATTCATACCCCGCTTGTCGTAACAAAGCGATGGCGACATAGCTATGATGTATTTCCAGACGTCAATCGTAAGATTCCTTTTGGCAGTGGAGCAACATTATCGTACAACTATATCGATCTGCAGATCACGAATGAATCTGATCAGGCTTTTCAAATTAACCTCTGGTTAGATGATACCCATCTTCATGGTCAGATTTGCGCTGAAAACTCAATTGAGGATGAAATAATTATTGAAGAGCGGAATCATCTATTCAGGCAGCAGTGGTGGGGTGGGTATACAAGACACAATGAAATATGGCGTATTAAAACGAATCCAGATTCAGGTGAAGTTTCAGAGGAACTCGTTACAGCGAACCACGCCTTTATGATGTATAATCCGCTGTTGGAATAAGAATGATGATGAGCATCTCCAAAAACTAGACTGTTATAAAGACATCATGATATGTTAATTAAAACAGAGTGGTGATTTATTTATGGGACCTTTAACGAATGATGGCGCTGCAACAGTTCCAGTTTCTTCCGCTGAATATGGTGTTTATCCTGTTTTGAAGAATGAAATTGATTTTCATATCGAAAATTTTGACGAAATGGGATACGAAACCCCTGCGTCTATTTTGAATTGGCCGGCAAATGGAGATGTTTCCGATGGAGTGGATTATTATTTGGCACCTTTTGTTGATGTCAATAGCAATGGATGTAGAAAGTTTTTACGCAGGCGAAACAGCTTATTGTGCGGCAGTAGTGGCAGGTCATAAAGAATTGTCAGCTTTTAATTTCAACGTCTATCCAAACCCATCAACAGGTGTTTTCCAAATTCAAATGGAAGGTCGATATGGCGTGCGTATATATTCGTTAGATGGAAGAAATGTATTGACTCAAACATATAACGGAACAAGTATTATTGAAGCTGATTTAAAAGCTGGAACTTATATCTTGCAAATTACGCAAGATGAAATGATGCAAACTAAAAAGATAATAATCTACTAATAATCCCAATTCAAACTGGTGATACAAATGCGCTTCAGAATATAACAAGCGCATTTTTTCTTCATTCCTATATGATTCCTACCTTTGTGATTCCAAAACACAAATGAAGTTATGATCGGAATTCTGGATAGAGATGTATTTATTAGTTGGTGGAATGAGCTTTTAGGCAGTTGGGGTTTAAGTGGAGACTTTCTCATCTATACCCGAACCTTTATCATTTTGGTCCTGGCTTTTTTAATCAGCTGGGCCGTTTGGATTTTATCAAAGTTAATTTTAACCCAGATTGTGCATAGCATCGCTTTCAAATCAAAAACAATGTGGGATGATTATTTGGTAAAGAACAAGTTCTTTGCTGCCCTCGCGCATTTGGTTCCAATGCTCTTTATGGAGCCTATGATTCAAACGACGCTATATAGTTTCCCTAATCTTGCAGAGTTTTTTATTCGATTAATTGATTTGGCTATTATTCTGGTAGCGCTGATTACGATTCTTCGATTTTTTAACACGGCCAGAGATGTACTTATTGAAAAGCCTGCGCTGCAAGATAAACCCATTGAATCCTATTTTCAGTTAGGGAAAATAGTAGTCTTCTGTATATTGATTGTTTTGATGATTTCGGTTGCCTTTGCGATCAAACCATTGGTGATTCTTACTTCAATGGGGGCATTAACGGCTATTATCATACTGGTTTTTAAAGACACCATTTTGGGATTTGTAGGTAGCATTCAATTAGCTGCAAATGACATGATCCGTATTGGTGATTGGGTGACCATGGAAAAATACGGCGCAGATGGAGATGTGATTGAGATCAATTTAGCTACGGTTAAAATTCAAAATTTTGATAAGACGATTACAACGATACCCACTTATTCTTTTATTTCAGATTCGTTTAAAAACTGGCGCGGAATGTTGGATTCTGATGGTAGACGTGTCATGCGCGGTATCCACATCAAAATTCAATCGGTTAAGTTTTGCACGCCCGAATTGCTCGATAAGTTGGGCGAGATTGAATTGATTCGCACCTATATCGAGGAGAAGCAAAAAGAAATTAATCATTATAATGATACACATGTCACCAATAAGTCCGTTTTAATGAACGGGCGTAATCAGACAAACCTGGGTGTTTTTCGCTATTATGTCGAGCAATATTTGCTCAACAACAAAGAAATCAATAACGAAATGACGTTGTTGGTACGTCAATTAGAACCAACCGAAAAAGGTGTGCCAATTCAATTATACGCATTTACAAATACCCAAGAATGGGCTAATTATGAAGCGGTCATGGCAGATATTTTTGATCACCTACTCGCCGCTGTGAGTTATTTCCAATTAGAAGTATTCGAAGCTCCAGCCGGATCAGACATGCGCCAAATGGCGACAATGGCCAAGCAGGCTAAATAAACTACTCGGTCGCGTACTTTTCGTAATTCGGATCTTTGAATATGATGTCAGTATGACGACCTCTTTCAAAGATAGCATGAAGCAATAAACGTCCATCTTCGGTATATAATTTATAATCGCCAGATTGGAGATTCATATCAAAATGTTTGATGTCCTGCAATTGGCCGTTTTCATAGAAGGTTTCCAATGCACCATGAATTTTGCCATCCTTAAAATGTTTCCGCTGCTTTACATCTTGATTCGGAAAGTAAGTCTCACAAGTACCTGTATACCCTTCTGACGGATCTACATAATAAAAGCGATTATACATTTGGTCTAACTCCAATTCTTTGCAATCGCAAAATGTCACTTTCTCCTCAATAGGGTCCATTTCTTTGGGTTCATTATCTCCAGCACAACCCAAAATAAGGATGAAGAACAAAACGCTTAAGAAATACGTCCGTATCGACCAATTTTTTTCCATGTTGTAAAGATAAATAACCCTTTCGAATTTAAATAGTACCATTTACTTAAAAAGTTTTAAAAGCCAGAAGCCAATATAATGACCTTGTAATGAATACATTGCTTTTTTAATTTTCATAAAAAGTATTGATGCATTTCCTTTTTTTCTATAAAGTTTGGTCAATGAATAAAGATCACTTATATTTGTACCCGCTCAAACGAGGGCGCAACTAAGACAAAAACATTAAAAGATATATTGCGGGGTGGAGCAGTTGGTAGCTCGTCGGGCTCATAACCCGAAGGTCATAGGTTCGAGTCCTGTCCCCGCTACTAAAGACGACTCATCGGTATTTTTTATCGGTGAGTCTTTTTTTTGACCTTCTGTATCCATTGTCATATCTACGATGTAGGAAAACAACGGTTGGATTTTATTAGTTCGATATTGTCTTGAAACTGGGTCAATGATTATTCCCTCTGGAAACATCAATTTTTGTAATTTTTGTTTTTCCACTAAAGTCCCAGAACCCCATATTTTACTAATGTTTTGAACAAAATCTGTACACTTCTCTAGTTTTATATTTAGGTTCGATATTGTGCGCGTTAGTTCAGACTGTTTTTGTCTCATTTCAAATAGTTTTTCTTCTGTACGTGATTTGTGTGTTTTGTACTCGATTGAGGAGATTTCATCTTCAATAAACTTATCCGATATTTTAATCAGTTTATTTTCTAATTTCTTAATCTCACTCGAGTAAATTTTCAAATCACCAAAATTTTGATCTTCAAGAAACATAATTGTTTCCTTCATTTGTTTTTTGAATAATTCAACAAATTCTTCCTTTAAAGAGAAGGATTGAAGAAACTCCTCAAACAAATCATTTAAACCCCTTTGAAGAGATCGTGCCCCTGTATGTGCGTTTAAGTCCTTACAGTTACACTCTGAATTCTGACACTTATAATAATGGTATTTTTTTCGGGCAACATAACCAGTCATTTTTGTCTCACAAATTCCACAATACAAATCTTGTTGAAGTGGTCTTCCAACAGGTTCTTTACTTTGTTCGTATCCCGATCTAGAGGAATTATTCAATTGTTCATTTATTCTAATGAAGTCCTTCTTTGATACCATTCTATCCCAATTTCCCTCAATTGGATTGTTATCTAGAAAATTATGTGATAAGACACCACAATAGAATGGGTTTCTCCACATTGAACTTAGAGCTTGTTTCTTTATTTCTAGTCCAAGGAATTTGAGTTCTTTAATTATCTGATAATCCTTCATTCCTTGTTTCTTCCATTCCCATGCACGTTTTAACAGCTTACCTTCATCATTGATCACAATCTTTTGGACAGGGTGGATAAATTTATAATCTACCACTCTTGGTCCAAAATGATCGTACCCTCTCGGAGAAGAACCTAATCTATTTCCCTTTTTTAAGAACCTAGTCATACCAGGAATAGTAATTTCCATTCGATCTATATTTTCGACCCTTGCCTTCAGTAGATTCTCATAAATCTCTATTCTACCTCTTTCAGTCTCAGTAGACTTTCCTGAATAAGTTTCAATAAGATGAACACCTTGTCTTTGAACTAGATCATCAACCAGTCCAATAGCACTACCGCCAGATCTACTGAACCTATTAATTTTATAGATGAGTATCGCATAAGGTTTTGTTCTTTTTCTTTTAACC
>JAURQI010000056.1 GCA_030836155.1 Crocinitomix sp. | reverse complement strand
CCGCCGGGTAAAACAGGTGCCCCTTTTGAAGGAAATTGCACCGATTGTCACGGCGGCATAGTCAATCCTGCGGAAGGCACGATTAGTTTGACAGGATTAGGAGAAGCGGGAGCCTATTATCCGGGTGAAACCTATAATGCAAACATTAGCTCTGGTGTTGGAGCTAAAAACGGGTTTACCCTCATCATCGTAGACGAAAGCGAAAATTCAGTTGGTACTTTTGATGCCGGTACAGGAACCAATGTCATAAATATGGACCCACGAGATTATATCGGCCACACCGATAAATTTAATACCGGGTGGGATTTCGATTGGACTGCACCTGCCGAAGACATGGGTGATTTAATGGTTTATTATTGCTATCGCATTCTTTATACCGTTGATGATTTTGAAGGCGAAATTTTTGTGGGCCAAATGGAATTAAAATCTGCTTTTTCATCTATTAAAGAAAATGATCCGACAGAAGATATCAAAATTTGGAATGACGCGGCTTCAAGTATCGTCCATCTTGATTTTAAACTTCCGGCTAGAGACCACATATTGGTACATGTGCAAAATATAAACGGGCAAGAAGTGCTGAGAAAAGATTTAGGCTATTTGGATGCTGGCTCTCATAATGAAACATTCTCTTTTGCTGAAAATGGTTCAAAAGGAGTTCATTTGATTTCCATTTTTATAGGAAACCGTATTATAACAAGAAAGGTGATGATATGATCACTTATTTTGCGCCTTTTTAAAAAAACTATATCTTACATGCCATAACTAACCAACTTTATATGAAACAATTGTACAGAAAACTTTCATTGGTCTTGGCATTATTAGTCGGATCAATAATCAGTCCTTTATGGGGACAAACTACTTTTAGTTACACCGGTACCATTCAAACCTATACGGTACCACTAGGTGTATCATCAATAGAAATTTATGCTGAAGGAGCGCAGGGAGGAAACGAAACAGGTACTGGGGGCTTTGGAGCACGCATGCAAGGAAACTTTGCTGTTACTCCAGGTCAGGTATTAGACATTCTTGTTGGTCAGCAACCCCTCACCAATAATGGTGGCGGAGGTGGAACCTTTGTGGTAGATCAAGCGACTGGTGACCCTCTTATCATTGCCGGCGGCGGTGGTGGTGGCGCTGGTGCATGTTGCGGCGTTGTCCACAACGGAGTTGACGCGGTGATAACTGAAGACGGAACGGCTGGGCTAAATGCTTCGGGTGGAACTGGAGCAGGTGGAACCGGGGGAAACGGTGGATTTAGAGGCACAAACAGTCAAAACGGTGGAGCCGGCGGAGGTTTTTTCACTGCAGGTGAGGATGGTTTTGCAAGCTATGGAACTGGAGGACAAGCATACGTTTCTGGCGGAGCTGGTGGGACAGATGCAGGCGGCTATGGCGGTGGCGGTGGAACCAGTGGCGGCGGTGGCGGACCAGGCGGTGGTGGCGGCGGTTACAGCGGCGGTGGATCTACAGGCGGTGGCGGTCAATGGGGCGGCGGCGGCGGCGGCGGCTCTTATAATATCGGAACCGACCAAATTAACTCGGCAGGATTAGGAGCTGGTAATGGCGAAGTTGTTATCACAGAATTATGTTCTGGTTTAACTGTTGATGTACCCGATGAAACAACAATTTGTGAAGGAACGGAAATCACACTCTCAGCTACTTCTGAAAGTGGCGCAACAGTGACTTGGGATATGGATGTTATCGACGGAGAAGCGTTCGCACCTCCAGTAGGAACAACAACCTATACGGCTTATACGGTTGACCCTAGTGATTGCGATTATTTAATTGAGATTATTGTAAATGCATTACCAGAAGTTACGGCTACTGTTGACGTATCAGAAATTTGTGTCGGTGAAATGATAACTATGACGGGCGGCGGCGCTACAGATTATACTTGGGACCCTGCAGACATCGAAGACGGTGTGCCATACGCACCAGATGCAGGAGATTATGTTTATACAGTAACTGGAACAGATGATAATGGATGTGAAAACGACGCGGAAGTTGCCGTTACCGTTTATGAGCTTCCAGCTGTAGTTGCTAATGCTTCTTCAGAAGAGCTTTGTCTTGGTGAAGAATTGACTTTATCTGGTGAAGGTGCGACAACCTATGATTGGGCTCCTGGTGCAATTGAAGATGGTGTTGCTTTTGTTCCAGAAGCTGGAATTATGACCTATGTCGTCACCGGTACGGATGATAATGGATGTATCAATGAAGCAGATATTGAAATTGTCGTATTCGAGTTGCCAGATGTAACAGCATCAGCTGATGCTGACGAGATTTGCTTCGGAGCAGAGGTTACTTTAACTGGTGATGGAGCTGAGACTTATGATTGGGATCCTGATGGTGTCGAAGATGGCATTCCTTATACTGTTGAAGTAGCAGGAGTTAATACATTTACGGTAACTGGAACGGACGCAAATGGTTGCGAGAACACAGCAGCAGTCGATGTGAACGTACTAGATGAAATTATTGTTACGGTAAGTACTACCGATGAAATCATGGGGGGTGATGGTGCGATTGACATTACGGTTTCAGGTGGACTTGCACCGCATACATTTGACTGGGACAATGACGGAACTGGTGATTTTGATGATGATGAAGATTTAACTGACTTAACTGGCGGAACATACGTAGTCGTTGTTTTAGACGACAATGGATGTACTACAACTTTAGAGGTAAATGTAACGAGCCAATTAAGCTTGGCCGAAGAGGGTATCAACTTATTTAAGGTTTATCCTAACCCAACTAACGGAGCGTTTATGATCGCTGGTGAAGGTCAATTCTCATACACAATCACGACCGCGAATGGAAAAATCATTCAGTCAAACAAGGCATTTGATAATGCGACAGTAGACTTGTCTGATTATGCTGATGGCATCTATTTTGTGACCGTTCAGTTTGAGGATGATGTAAAAACATTGAAGGTGACGAAAAAATAAATTGATCAAACAATAAGATCAGTTTTTATCATATTGAAAAACCGGCAATGCACTAGTATTGCCGGTTTTTTTGTTTTTAGCACAGTGCTTCCGCTTAAATGGCCTATAATCTTATTCCAAAATAAACCCTTAAAAACAAAGCAATTCGTTAAAAAATCTGTTAATAAAAGAAATAGTGCTGTTCCTGAATTCAGATCAATATAATCCAAAGCCTTGCCCTATATTTGAATCAACAAACAGTTAAAACGCATAATATGAAGAATTCAAAAGCCAATACAAAATCGATTAGCCAATTAGCTCAAAAAGCAGTTAACGGAACAAAGACTATCAAAGGTGGAACGGACATTGTTCCAATTAGAACCCCACGTTATAGAGGAGACCGCGGTTAAAATAGGCAACCTAACTATATCGAACCCCCTTCGTTTCAAAATGGAGTTTTTTTTTGGTTGCTGAATGTTCTAAACTTGTAATTGGAACGAATTCTTTGATACTAGCTGTTCTGAAGTATGAAAGAATTTATACCCGAACCCCCATGACACAGATATCATCGATCTGTTCAAGCTCACCTTGCCAATCCTTAATCTTATTGTCTAGGATGGTTTCTTGGTCCTGCATTTTTTCATGATGGATCTCTAATAGGATTTCCTTAAAGGCTTTATACTTTAATTTTTTACCACGTGAACCACCAAACTGATCGGCATACCCATCTGAAAACAAATAAATGGTATCCCCTTCTTCTAATTGAAACACGTGGTTAGTGTAGGCATGTGATTGTATACCCAAGCCCGCTTGGATAGGCATTTTATCTCCTTTTATTGCTCTCAACTCACCTTTATTGATGATATAAATTGGATTGTTGGCTCCAGCAAACTCCAGTATATTATTCTCCACATCCAAACAACACACGGTGAGGTCCATCCCGTCTCGGATCGTATGCTCTTCGGTAACCCCGCTTTTGAGGGTATAATGCAGGAGTTTATTCAGGTTGTTCAATATTTCACCAGGCTTCACAACGCCCAATTCATTTACAATTTGATTGAGGCTATTGTGACCGATTAAACTTAAGAATGCACCAGGCACACCATGGCCTGTGCAATCAACCACTGCAAACAGCACCTTATTCTTGACACGCTCAAGCCAATAAAAATCTCCACTAACGATGTCCTTTGGTTTAAACAATACAAAGGCCTCTTTTAAACAACTATCAATCAATCGATGATCTGGCAATGTAGCATCTTGTATCCGCTTCGCATAACGAATACTATCCATTAAGTGCTTGTTGGTATCTTCAATAATTTCCTTTTGTTCTTGGAGCTCAATGGTTCTATCGCGTACTTTTTCTTCCATTTGCTCATAACGGCGAGCATTTAACAATGCAAGCGTCGTATACTGGGCTAAGGTCTTTATGATCGACAAGTGGTAATTGGTGTATGCAAACTTTTCAAAGCATTGAATACTGATACAGCCTAAAACTTCATCACCATCTCTCAAAGGGTAAAATAGAAGCGAATACGGGAATTCTCCATCAACCACCATGACCTCTTTCACGTATTTTTTGTATTCATTCTCATGATCCCGAATAAAAATCTCTTCATTTTTAGCGATGCATAAAACGGAATAGTTATTCAAGTTTGTCATCGGGACACTTATTTCGCCCAATCGTTCTCCGTTTTCATACTCGTACTGATATTCTACTGTCTGTGCTTCCTTATTTAATAAACGAACACCAAAAATAGTCGCGTCCATTAGCTTGTTAACATTATAATAGAGGGTCTCAAAAACATCCTCAAAATTCAATGTTGAAATCAGCTCCTGCCCAATCTTATTTAAGAGCTCCGAATTCTTATACGTTGTTTGAAGTTCCGCTGTTCGCTCCTGTATGTTTACCTCCATCGTTTTATACAGGTAGGCATTATCTAAAGCAATAGATAAATATGAAGCAAAATTGGTGAGTAAGTGAAAATGATGATCAGTAAATGCATTCCTGTTTTCATTCTGAACCAATAAAACGCCTATTACAATCTCTTTTACTTTGAGCGGAATCAGAATCAGCGAATTTACGTTTTCGTTATTGACGCGCTCCTCAACACTCAGGTATTTACTTATTTCTAAAGGATAATCATTAATATGTATCGCCTGATCATTTACGACGGAATAGACGGGCAAATGGTATTTTGCATCTCCCAGAGAATAATGAAATACTCTATCTCTAACACCCTTTTGAATGGACAATGGGACGTCCAATTGATCTTTATCGTAATCACAAATGGCAACAAAAATTCCTTGGGCATCCATTAAAGAGTTTATGCGCTCATAAATGATATTAAAGATGGACTCCAAATCGAGCGTAGAAGTAATTTCATTACCAATAGAGCTTAGAATTTTTACATCGTCAAAGGTTCGTTTGAGTTCTTCATTTTTTGCAACCAACTCTTCCTTCTCTTCTTCTAATTGTTCAAATTTTCCACGTAACTTAAAATCCTCTATTTTTCGGGATTCTGATTCGGCGTAATACTTTTCCTTGTATCGATAGTAAGCTTTTAAGTGATCAAGGTGTTTTCGCAAAGTAACGTCATCATCAAAAATGACGGATAAGGCAAGATGGGAACGATAAAGTATCTCATTCGAATTAAGGTTTTCACCTATTTCAACCATCCTTTCTAATAATTCTTTTGCCTCTTCAAACTTTTCAGCTGCCAATAGTGTCTCTCCAATTTTAAGCTCAGCAAAGGCAATTCCCAGCTCAAATTTGGACTCCTTTTTAAGCGCTAAGGATTGTCTATAATGGTCCAGTGCCTTGTCATAATCCTTGAGTTGCTCATATATATTACCAACTGCTTCATGACAGAAGGTTAAAACTTGTAAAGAACCTAGCTTATTAGAAACCTCGATACTTTTGCTTTTAAAGGAAAGGGCTTCTTCAAGGCGTTCAAGACCAAGACACGACTCCCCCATACCATCATAGACGCGGGCTAATATTTGTTGATCATCCGATTGAATTGCACAATCCTCTGCTTTCTCTAAGATCTCTAAAGCCTCCTGATATTTTTCACCCCTGTATAAACCTGTACCCATGCCGTTATAAGCTGACGCCATTCCAGACAAGTCACCTATCTCTTCAAAAACCTTCAGACTCTGCTTCGCATAAGTATATTGTTTGTCAAAATCAGCAAGGAAATAAAAGATCAAGGAAAGGGTGTATAATACTTCTGCTTCATGTTTTTTATCTCTACATGATCTCAGTTGCTCGATCGATAAAAAACAATATTCAAATGCCTTCTCATGCTCAGAAAGCCAAGCGTAGGCCGTTCCAATAATTCCGTTACTCCATGCTACACCGTTCTTATAGCCTGCTTCCTGAGCTAATGCAAGATTGTGCAATGCTGTTTCTAGTGAGTTTTGAGGCTCAACACGAATTTGCTCCCAAGCTTTTTGATTGGATGCGTCAATTTGAGGAATTATTATCGTTTTAGTTGACACTTTTTGGTTGGTTATGACCTTTTAAATATATGAATTCTTTTGCATAAATAGAGGTATAATCTGCGTTTTCATATATTGATTGGAGATTATTTGGTCAATTTCAGGAGTTTTGCATACACGAGAGTCAGCGTTTTAAACTCATGAGCTATTGTTGTCAAGGCCGATATAGTCTATACTTATAAAAAACATGTTTTTTATTCTTTCTCTTCTGCCTGTTCTAACATTTACTGAAAGACATGCCTTTATTTTTCTCATTCGAATATTCAACGAATCGATGATTGCAGATCCTGACAAGATTCATGATTCAGGGAGAACACCGAGTTCAAAGTTTTCAGAAAAAGGTAATTTATCGCCCTTTACCACCTGAACATACTGCGTCCAGGTATAGCTGTCTTCTCCTACACCATTTTTAACGGTTAAGGAGACTTCATAATTACCTTCGGTCTCATAACACACGTAGGGTTTTTCTTGATTCGATGATAGTGGTGTTCCACCAGGAAATGTCCATTCCCAAGCTGCACCCTGACCAGCATTTGTAGATCGATCAGAAAACTGAATACATGAGCCTGGTCCAACGGTATTACAAACAGAATTGAAATTGGCTACAGGAGGTTACAAGGTACCCAACCTGTTAAAACTGCAGGGAGTATACCAGACATTGTTATTCCAATAGTAGTCCCGTCTTCAATCCGAATACCATTATAATAATCGTCCATTGTATTAAAGTTAAACTCGATACGCGAACCAATTAATGTTGTCAATCGAGCAACATTATCTTGCGCCATTCCAGTCGCACT
>JAURQI010000055.1 GCA_030836155.1 Crocinitomix sp. | reverse complement strand
CGAGAGGAAAATTTAAGAAGAGTAGGTGAAATTACTAAGCTGTTTATTGATGCATGTCTAGTCACTCTTGCCGCTTTTGTTGCTCCTTCTGATAAAAGCAGAAACATAATTAAATCAATTTCACTTCATAGCGCCGGTTCTGGCGCAGTAGTAAACCGATAATAGACTGATTCGATCATTTTGGTGTCTTTTTTGTGTTTTTTCATGGTATTTCAATGGTCGTCCCCTTATGACCATTGGATGAGAGAGAGGTATAGTGGCATTCCTAATGTTATATTTAGTGGGAAGGTAATGGCTAATGCCATTGGCAAGTACAAACCTGGATTGGCTTTCGGTACGGCCAGCTTCATGGCTGCAGGGACGGCAATGTAAGAGGCACTTGCCGCCAGGATTGCAAACAATAAGCGGTTCCCTTCTGATTCTGTAATTCCGGCGCTAATAAATGCTACGGCTACTCCGTTTATAAGTGGTATAAAGATGGCGAACAGCAAGGTAAACCATCCGTTTTCTAGAAAAGCGCCAAGTTTCTTTCCACTTGTGATTCCCATATCTAATAAGAAAACGGCGAGGAATCCTTTAAAGATATCTGTCGTAAAAGGACGAATCCCTTCTGCTTGGGACTCATTGGCTAAAAATCCGATTAATAAACTCCCCATGATCATCAGCACACTACCATTGGTTAAAGCATGCTTTAAGAGCTTTCCGAAGCTGTTATTAGGATCTCTTTCTTTTTTGAAAAATGAGACTAATAATACTCCGATTATAATTGATGGTGCCTCCATCAAGGCCATAACGGCTACCATATGCCCTCCAAACGGTATGTCATGTGCCTCTAAAAATGATACGGTAGTAACGAATGTCACTGCACTGACTGAACCATAAGCCGCTGCTATAGCGCCTGCATTGAAAGTCCCGAGTCTTTTTCTCAGTATAAAGAAGGTGTAGATCGGTACTAATAAGGCGAGCAATACTCCAAAAATGAGGGAGTATGTGATCTCCATATCAAAATCACTATGCGATAGTTCTTGTCCACCTTTAAAACCAATAGAGAACAAAAGGTATAGTGATATAAATTTTGAAGAGTTTGCTGGGATTTCCAGATCACTTTTCAACCGAACTGCAATTAATCCTAAAAAGAAAAATAACAGGGCCGGATTTGTTAGGTTGTCAGTTAATAATTGCCAATCCATTACATGGAGTTCGTATTATTCTTATGCGCTTAATTTTACCTCTAAAATTTCGTCAACATCGACTTTCTTTCCTTTAACTTGTGCTTCTCTGATCAGCCGAATAGCCTGCTCACGTTGCGCTATTAAGGCATTGATCTCAGACTGAAGCCCACTATGGTTTGCATTGTGATCTGCTTCCCAAGCTTGCATAAATTCAAGTTTCTTTAACTGAATTTTTTTATTGATCATCGTAATGATCAATTCACTTGCCTGCTGTGGCCCGAGTTTTTCTGATAACATTCTCATTTGTTCCATGTGTTTTTCTTTTTTTGTTCTGGTTGTCTATATCCGATAAAGAACAGAGCACCAATGATAATTGCAGACAAAATGAATTCCATTTGCATTTCAATTCCCGTCATCAGATGCAAGGCAGCAACGATTATTAAAGGTAGCGTCCATGCGATAATAGATAGCTTTGGAATCTTCACTTCATTCCGAGTTGTCGTCGCTTGTCTATTTACTGTCCGTACTTGAGAAATTTGCTCTTGGCTTGTATAATGCTTCATGTCATAAATTCTTTGTCGGTACAAAGGTCAGCACAATTATCCATATATATTTATATAATATTAAGCCAAAATTGATTAAATTTATTTATGTATTGTTCTTCTGAAAAATTCAATAAAATCACCACCCAATATTAACTCTACAGCCACATAAAAAAAGGCTTTATAGTCAATCTGAAAACATATATACGATGCGAAATTGAACTTATGCCGCCTAACTATTCTAGAAATTGATATATATTTGCATATATTTTAATCATGTTTATCATAAAGATATTTTATGAATTATACCTTACACCACCTTCAAATCTTTCTGGAAGTTGTTCGACAGCAAAGCGTAACCAAGGCCGCTGAGGAAATGCATATGACGCAACCTGCCTTGTCGATTCAACTTAAAAACTTTCAAAATCACTTTGAAATACCACTTACGGAGAAGATCGGTAAACGCTTACAAATCACTGATTTTGGATATACGATTGCCGAACTTGCAGAAAATGTTATTCAAGAAGCGGACGCGATTCGTTATAAAACGGCTGAGTACAATGGTCTTTTTGCCGGAAAATTAAAAATCTCCTCAGCCTCTACCGGTAAATATGTAATCCCCTTCTTTTTATCTCCTTTTTTAGATATCCATCCAGGTATTGATTTGGAGCTAGACGTGTCGAATAAAAATACGGTACTTCAACACCTGAAGAATAATGAAGTTGACTTCGCATTGGTTTCGGTCTTACCAGACGATATGGAAGTTAATGAAGAGATTTTATTGGAAAACAAACTCTATCTCGTTGGAGACAAGCCGGATTTAGATGGTGATCGACCGCTTATTTATCGAGAAGAAGGATCAGCAACGGGTATTGCCATGAACAAGTATTTTGGAAATGAAAAAGAACGAAAAAAGTTAAAACTAACCTCCAATGAGGCTGTGAAACAAGCTGTCATTGCAGGGTTAGGTTATTCCATACTTCCCATAATCGGAATTAAAAATGAAATTTCTAACGGACAATTGCACATTATTGACGCTAAAGGTTTACCCATGGTTACCAATTGGCGAATCATTTGGCTCAAGAAGAAAAAACTGGCGCCCATTTCAAAAGCATTCCTTCAATACATTCGAGGAAAAAAATACGAGATCATTCAAAATGAATTTAGTTGGTACCTGAACTTTATGAATGAGTCATAAAAAACCCCTCACTGGTAGTATGAGGGGTTTGCTTGATCTTTGAATGCTTACGCACTCTGGTTTATTGTAGATTACAAACGTCGAAAGCCCTTATTCAATCAACGCTTATTCATCATTTGAGATCAACTCAAATAATTCGCTTAAATCCGGTGTAATAATAATTTCAATTCTTCTGTTCTTCGCTTTATTGTCAGGATCGACGGGATGATACTCTGATCGACCCGCTGCTGAAACATGTCTCGCATCCATTGTACTGTTGGCCAACATAATCTTAACAACAGATGTTGCGCGCAAAACACTCAGTTCCCAGTTATCTTTAGGATGACTTCCGCTGCGGAGTGGATCAGTATCTGTATGCCCTTCTACAAGAATGTTAATATCATTCTGATCTTGCAATACCGCCGCCAAATCAACAATAGCGCGTTGACCTTCAGCATTAACAACAGTGGATCCAGATGGGAATAATAATTTGGCTTCCATACTCACATAAATACGACCATCTCTTTCCTCAACAGTGATGCCTTGATCCGTAAATCCCCTTAAAGCTGAGGCAATTTTTTGTTTTAATAAACGCGCTGCTTCATCTTTATTCTTGAGCATACTTTCTAGTTCATTGATCCGTTCTTCTTTTTGACTCAAAGCACGTTCTCTGGCGTTTAATTCTTTCTCTAATTTATTGAGGCGATCTTCTTTTTGTTGCAATTCAATACGCGTTTCTTCTAAATCGCGAATTAAACTCGCATTTTCCGCCGATCCGTTTGAAACGAGGTCTGCATATTTCTTTTCTAAAACTCGGTTGAGCTGACGGGCTTTTTCTAAAGCAATGCCTTCTTGACGCAATTCATAACCTAAACGAGAGGTATCTGCTGCAAGCACGTCAAGGTCATTGCGAAGGACATCTACTTGCACATTCAACTCCTTTAGCTTATTTTCATAATCTATCGCTTTTGACTTGTAGCTCGCCTGTTCTTCTACGCATTTCTGATAATTTGCCTCCAGGTCTTTATACTTTTTGATTGGAACACAACCCAGCATTAATCCCGTTAGCACTATCCAAAAGAAGTATTTCATACGTCTTATCATTTTGATTTAAACCCCGTGCCTACAAAGATGCTAAGAAATTACCCTGATTTTTGCTGATCAATTCGGAGTTATGAACAGCGCGTTTTTGATGGCGCGATTTAAAAAAACGATAGGAAGAAGTTTAACGGATGCGCACAAAGGATCCTGTTTCAATACGATCACCAAATTGATCGTAGATACTATAATGATAAACTCCCGCCGCTAAACTGAGTGGAACCTTCATATAGTTTAAAAAATTGGCTTGATCATAAACGATCTCACCACTGGCGGAGAATACAGAGAACGTCAAAGCTGCTTCATCGAGATATTCACGTGGAATGATATATCCATCTTCAGTAATAAAGGGTGCTGCTGAAACAAAAGTCTCTCGTCGCGGATGGTTTAACTCTTGAATTGGAAATGAAAATAGAAATAGTCCATTTTGTCGATCTCCAACCAGTAGTTGGTTACGATCCTCCAAAACATATACACCCCAAGCGCCGTTGAGCAAATAATCCGTTTCAGGCAAAAAAGTATCATAAGCACCAATCTCCCGATAAGGTGCTTGACTTAAATCATATATACGCAAGCCTTCATTATAATAAGATACAAAAGCTAAATAATCCAAAAGGATAATATTGTGGGGCACATAATCTTCGTATTGATCAGTACCAAATGTTTCTGAAACGCTTATATCGGCAAGTGTTTCTGACCAATCACATAAGCGTATCTTAGTTCCTTGTGTTTCATCAATAAAAGTATATTTCTGCCCATCGGGTGAAAGCCATCCACTATGGTTATAGCCTTGATTTGGATAGAAGTCCAATATCCCTAATTGAACAGGAGAACCGCTAAAATCATATACCCATAAGCCATCAAAACCACAATTCAAAAAAGCAGTATCATTCCGTACATAACAATCATGCACATAATCAACATCCGTAAAATAATTGATCATTTCAGGATCAGCTGGATTTGATAAATCAAAAATCTGTAGTCCTAAATTATTCGGTCCACTCACATACATTTTAGCCTTGGCAGTATCGATATAGAGGTTATGCGCAATCTGGAAATGTTCATCGCTATCATAGACTTTGGAAACAGAATCAGGCAAGTATTGCAAATCAAATATTTGCAAACTACTGGTTCCTTCATCACAAACACCATAGAGATAATTGCGATAGGTCTTAAAGTCGCGGTGTTCGGCATATTGCCCCTGAAACTTACCTGGCTGAAATTGAATAAAGTTCAATTTATTGCCATTAATTTGGAAAAAATGCGTGCCGATATTTGAACCAATGACACAATAATCATTACCATCAACCTCAAATGCCCAAACATCATTAAAAATTGCTTCTTCTAGTCCCGGAGTGATCGTCGTATCGGTCCAATGATCCAATAAGGTCACGTTCTTGAAGTCCTGCGCTTGCAGCGGTACACTGAGCACAAGCGCAATAATAAATGCTCCCTTTTTTATTAAAGTCATCTCTACAAAAATACATGCTTTTTTCGGGGTTTTAGACCTAAAAAGTCTTCTGATGGTTTCATTGATTCTGTGGGGAAAATTCCAATCGCCCTTAATAAAGGTTAAAAATCTGCATTTGAATCGGTCATCAGACAAATTGTATTTAACAAAAAAACTTATCTTAGCAGGCCACAATAACGGGTAGTGATATCTGTTAATGCTATTCAATTCGTTTGAAAAACTTAGTCATCATACCGACATATAATGAGAAAGAGAACATTGAAAAGATGATTCATAAGGTCTTCTCTTTGGAGGAACCTTTCCATTTACTCGTTGTTGATGACGGGTCTCCCGACGGTACTGCAGCCATTGTAAAGGATTTACAGAAAACCTATCCTGATCGCCTACACATTGAAGAACGCGAAGGTAAATTAGGATTAGGTACAGCCTACTTGCATGGTTTTCGCTGGGGGTTAGAGCGAGGTTATGAACATCTTTGTGAGATGGATGCTGATTTTTCGCATAATCCAGATGATCTCGTGCGTTTGTTAGATGCTTGTCGGAATGGTGCGGATTTAGCCATTGGCTCGCGCTATATCAAAGGTGGAAAAGTGGCGAACTGGGATCGAAAACGTTTATTACTTTCCTATTTTGCTTCTTGGTATGTGCGCATGATTCTTTGGATTAAGATTAAAGATACCACGGCCGGATTCAAATGTTATAATCGAAGAGTATTGGAGAAAATCAATTTTGATGCCGTGACGTTTAAAGGTTATGCTTTTCAAATTTGTATGAAATATGCTGCCCTCAGACATGGATTTAAGGTCGTTGAAGTACCGATTACCTTCATTGATCGTGAATTTGGGGTTTCTAAAATGAGCTCAAGCATATTTAAGGAAGCTATTTTTGGCGTTTGGAAAATGCGACGCTTAAAACTCTAACTGGACTCTTCTATCCCCTTTTTGTGGTAAAATGTTACTAGGCGATTTTTTCGTTATAGATTGAATCGAAATAGTCATTAAATTTGTGGTATAAAATCTGAATATTATGGCCAAAACGCTCTTAAAAAACGCAACAATCATTAATGAAGGAAAACGAATCCATGGAGATGTATTGATTTCCAATGGACGTATTGAGAAAATTGCCGATAATCTTTCAGATCCAACTGCTTCTGTTATCGATATCGAAGGTAAATGGCTAATGCCGGGCATGATCGATGATCAGGTTCATTTTCGTGAACCTGGATTAACGCACAAAGGAAATATTTATACGGAATCAAGAGCAGCAGTAGCTGGCGGTATTACTTCATTTATGGAGATGCCAAATACAAAACCAAACGCTTTGACTCAAGAATTGCTTCAGGATAAATATGACATTGCAAATGAAAATGCAATAGCCAATTATTCGTTCTTCATGGGAGCTTCCAATGACAACATCGAAGAGGTTTTAAAGACAGATGCAAAACAAGTTTGTGGTGTCAAAGTATTCATGGGCTCATCAACTGGAAATATGTTGGTGGATAATGAACAAACCTTGACCGGAATCTTCTCACGTTGCGAAATGCTAATTGCAACTCATTGTGAGGACGAGGCGACTGTTCGTAAGAATTTAGCTGAATATGAAGCGAAATACGGAGAGAATATGCCGATCAAATACCATCCAGAAATTCGTAGCGTAAAGGCTTGTTATTTGTCTTCTTCATTGGCTGCTGGATTGGCTAAAAAATACGATACGCGCTTGCACATCCTTCATCTTTCTACAGCGAAGGAAATGGAATTATTCCGCAATGATATTCCGCTGAAAGAAAAGCGCATTACGGCTGAAGCTTGTGTACATCATTTATGGTTTACTGATGCCGATTATGATGAAAAGGGAACCAATATTAAATGGAATCCAGCAGTAAAATCTGCTTCAGATCGTGACGCCATTTGGGAAGCGGTGAACGATAACCGAATTGATGTTTTTGCAACGGATCATGCACCACATACCATTGAAGAAAAAGCAAATAACTACTTCAACGCTCCTTCTGGAGGTCCACTGGTACAACATGCGGTTCTCGCTTTATTAGAAAAGGCAAAGGAAGGTTTAATCTCAGTTGAACGTGTCGTTGAAAAAATGAGCCATGCTGTTGCCGACTGTTTTCATATAGATGAGCGTGGTTATATACGTGAAGGGTATTATGCCGATTTAGTCGTGGTTGATCCAAATAAATCTTACGCTGTAAATCGTTCTAATTTATTATATAAATGTGGTTGGTCTCCATTTGAAGGATACACCTTCAGCCATAGTATTGACAAGACTTTTGTAAATGGTAATTTGGTTTACAATAACGGTCAAGTGATTGAAGGTACAACAGGAAAACGCATGACTTTTCATGGTCATTAATACGATAGGACGTTTTTAGACGTTCACATTCTTAAGATGAAGCATTGGTTAATCATAAGTGTATTGGCAGTTTTAATGGCTTGTGGTGACGAAGCACCTGACCCCATTCCTGCGGATGTCATGGAAAAAGAAGATATGATTCCGCTTATCGTTGATCTCCAAATTTTAGAGTCGCATTTTCAGCGACAATTTGGGCGCGTTGACCTATTTAAGTCAGCTTTAGACAGTTCTTCTGAATCTATATTTGTCGATCATGGAGTAGATCGTGTAATCTATGAGAAAAGTTTGAATTTTTATGCCGAAAATCCGGACACGCTGTACGTTATTTACGAAGCTGCACTAGACACGATTAACTTTAGGTTAGATCGCATGAATTCAATCGATAATGAAAGATCGGTTATTCAGATAGACCAATAGACAAAAAAAGCGCCCGTCAAAAACGAGCGCTTTCGAATCTATATTTTTCTTTTCTACTAACCCATTTCCGCTTCTAAATAAGCTTCAATTGGTAAGCAGCTACATACTAAATTTCGATCACCGTATGCATTGTCTACCCGACGAACAGGTGCGAAATATTTAGACGATTCTAAATATGCAGCCGGATACGCAGCTTCCATACGCGAATAAGGGAAATCCCATTGATCACTAATTAAGCAAGCCGCTGTATGCGGAGCATTATTTAAGAGGTTATTTTCCTGATCAGCTTTTCCATCTGCAATATCTTGTATCTCTTTGCGGATCGAAATCATTGCTGTTACAAAACGATCCAACTCATCTAAATCTTCACTTTCAGTTGGCTCAATCATTAATGTTCCTGCAACCGGGAAAGAAACCGTTGGTGCGTGAAATCCATAATCGATTAATCGCTTAGCAATATCTGCTACTTCAACACCAGCATCTTTCTTAAATGCACGGCAATCCAAAATCATCTCATGCGCAACGGTATTATTAGCACCGGTATACAATACTGGATAATGATCAATTAATTTCGCTTTTAAATAGTTTGCGTTCAGAATAGCCACCTCAGTTGAGTCCGTTAATCCTTCTGCGCCTAGCATTTTAATATAACCGTATGAAATCAATGATACAAGAGCACTCCCGTACTTTGCAGCAGAAATCGAACGGATCTCTTTGTCTGCATCAGCAGGATCAGCATTCGGATTACCTGGAACAAATGGTACTAAGTGTTTTGCAACACCAATTGGCCCCATTCCCGGTCCGCCTCCTCCATGAGGAATAGCAAAGGTTTTATGTAAATTCAAGTGACAAACATCTGCACCAATATTACCCGGATTTGTTAATCCAACCTGAGCATTCATATTGGCACCATCCATATAAACCTGACCACCATGTTCGTGTATGATAGAGGTAATATCCATAATAGCCTCCTCATAAACACCATGCGTTGATGGATAAGTCACCATCAATGCAGCCAAATTAGCTGAATGCTTTTCTGCCTTGTCTTTTAAATCATCTAAATCAATATTTCCATTTTCATCACACTTGGTTACCACAACTTTCATTCCTGCCATAACAGCAGATGCAGGGTTGGTTCCGTGTGCAGATGAAGGAATCAAACAGATATCGCGATGTGTATCACCATTTGCGTGATGATAAGCTCTAATAGCCATTAAACCGGCATACTCACCTTGAGCACCAGAGTTGGGCTGCATAGACATTCCTGCAAAACCAGTGATTTCGCAAAGATCATCAGCAAGCTCTGATAAAATTTCAATATATCCTTGAACCTGATCTTCTGGTTGATGTGGATGAATATTTGCAAATTCTGGCCATGATAATGGAATCAATTCAGAGGCGGCATTCAACTTCATCGTGCACGAACCCAATGAAATCATCGAGTGCACCAAAGAAACATCCTTATTCTCTAATTTCTTGATGTATCGCATCATCTTTGACTCTGAATGATACGAGTTAAATACAGGATGATCTAAAACTTTATCTGAACGATGTAAAGCCGGAGCTAACGGACATTTTTCTTTTGTCCAAGCATCACCGACCGCTTCAGCTGATTTTCCAATCGCCGTTGCAAATACATTCAATAACGATTCTAATTGAGCAACAGTTGTGATTTCATCCATCGTTACGGTAACTTCCTGATCGTTGATATAACGCAGGTTAATATGATTTTCTAATGCCACCTTTTTCAGGTCATTTGTCGTGATCCCTGTTGGCATTTGCATATGAATCGTATCGAAATAAGATCCATTGAGCGAAGTATATCCTAAATCTTTCAAACGACCTTCCACATGCACGGCTTTTAAGTGCATATCAATGGCAATTTTCTTCAAATTCTGAGGCCCATGATAAACGGCATACATTCCAGCCATAATAGCCAATAATGCTTGTGCCGTACAGATGTTTGAAGTCGCCTTATCGCGTTTGATATGTTGTTCTCTTGTTTGCAAGGCCATACGCAATGCGTAATTTCCTTCTGCATCCACAGAAACACCAATTATTCTTCCTGGAATATGTCTTTTATAATCTTCTCTTGTGGCAAAATAAGCTGCGTGAGGACCGCCAAATCCCATTGGTACGCCAAATCTCTGCGTATTTCCAAAAACAGCATCCGCACCCCATTCACCGGGAGCTTGCAATACCACTAATGCCATAATATCCGCAGCAACACCAACTTTGATGTCTAATTCATGTGCTTTCTCGATAAAATCTGAGAGGTCTTTAACATGTCCGTTAGCATCTGGGTATTGGACAATCGCGCCAAAGTAAGTAGCGTCGGCTTCAAATTTTTCCGGATTACCCACCACTACATCAATACCCATAGCGCCTGCGCGTCCAAGGACAACATCTATGGTTTGAGCAAAACAATTTTCGGAGAGAAAAAAGCGATTAACATCCGCTTTCTTTTGATCACGACTACGTAAATTATAGAACATAATCATCGCCTCTGCAGCAGCTGTACCCTCATCTAATAATGAGGCATTCGCTAAGTCCATTTTTGTCAAATCCGCCACCATGGTTTGATAATTCAACAAAGCCTCTAAACGACCTTGAGCAATTTCTGCCTGATAAGGGGTGTAAGCTGTATACCATCCCGGATTTTCGAAAATATTTCGGAGGTTGACACTTGGAACTAAAGTCCCGTAATAACCTTGACCAATAAAATTGGTAAACACCCCATTCTTGGCACCCATCTCTTTCATGTGTTGCAGGTATTCCGCTTCTGAAAGGGCTGGCTTTAAATCTAGTGGTGACTTCAAACGAATTTGAGAAGGAACGGTGTTGTTTACCAACTCATCAATTGAACTTACTCCAATTGCCGCCAACATCTCTTTTCGCTCGCCTGAATTTGGCCCCACGTGTCTGTCTTGAAATTTCATCTCCTATAGTAATTATCAGTGGACGTAGGTTCGGTGTTCTGAACCTGCGATTTATTTTAGCCGCAGTCTTTCCACAGCTTCACAAATATAATTACTCAGCGCATATTTTGTTCAAAAAAAAGAGCTCTATTTTACCTAATTTTTGTTTTAATTTTTTGGTTTTGAGGATGCCTATCACAAACAATTCAAATTAATTCGCCAACTTTACCTTTCAAAACATCAATAAAAGGACTCATGATTGTTCGTTCGTTTCTACTCTTTTCCGCTCTTCTAACCTTTGTAAATATTAGTTTTTCGCAGGTTGAATCTGATTCGATTCTATTGATGAATGGACGTGTGTTTCGGGGCATGATTACAGAGGTTTCGCCTGAGTTTGTATCCTTTGAAGAAGCGGATAAAAAGGGAAACAAATTTTCGTCTCAAATAGAAAGCTACCGGATTTTTTCTTACACCAAGCAAGGCGTGTCAACAACGGTTTATGAGCACGATAATCTCGGTGACCATTTTTTAACCGTTGAAGACGCTCGAAACGCTACGCTTGGCAGTTATGATGCTCGCAAAACATTTAAACCCCGATTGGTTTTTTGGTCAAGTTTGGCAATTGGATATAGCGCTTCACTTTATGACACTTATTTAATGCAAAAATCAGTAGAGCATCCCGATTATCAGGGAATACATACTTCTGGTGGTTTTTTTAAATCACGGCCGTCATTGTTTCCATTTTTATTTCCAGCCGTACTAAGTGTTTCATGGTCTTTGCCAAGCTTTAAGATTAGACCTAATCAAATGATTCAAAAACACCTCATCAACGACGCAAGTTATTACAGAGGTTACCACCGCATTGCCAGGCAAAAACGCATATTTGCAGCTTTAAAAGGCAGCTTTATTGGCATAGGAGCTGGAATGCTGACCTACGCATTTTTAAAACCATAAATGGCTGATCGAATTATCAAGATTATACAAGTTATTGTTTACACCAACTTGTGGATTGGTATAGGTGCAGCTGTCATTACTTGGCAATACTATTTGATCTATAATCTTCCTGTCAACTTCAACATCGTATTTCTGGCCTTTTTCGCAACCGTTTTAACCTACACCTTTCAACGCTACGTTAAACTACTTAACCAAACACATGGAGGTGGCGAACGATTGGCGTGGATGAAAAAGCACCCTTTACTTGTCAAAGGAATTTTGGTGGTTGGCTTAGTGGGATGCATCGTTTTTTTAATGAAAGTAAGTTGGGTTACTTATATATACCTAGTCATTGCCGGATTGATGTCTCTCTTTTATGTGATTAAAATTCCGGGGGTCAGTGGCAAAAGTTTAAGGGATATTCCAACCTTAAAAATATTTATAATTGCTGTTGTGTGGGCGGCCACTGGAACATTCTTGCCTTGGCTCAATACAGATCATTATCCCAACGAATTGCCTTGGTTATTATTTCTGATCTACTTTCTGTTCATCCTGGCCATTACATTACCTTTTGATATTCGCGATATTTATTTGGATGACGCCGACAAAAAAACGATTCCACAGCGCATTGGCGAAGGAAAAACAAGGTTTTTAAGTGTCGTACTTCTCGCCTTGCACTTGTTCCTTTTTTCTCTGGTTTTTGATCAATGGCCAGCTCTCTATACCTTTTTTACTGCCTTTGCTATCTTTTTGATTCTGCGCAGCAAAAGTGACACCAATGACCTTTATTTCTCGTTTGTCATTGATGGATTATTGATCCTTCAAGGTTTGATCATCTACTATGATCGACTGTTTTATTTATAAACACTGGATTTAGCCGTAGAGCTCATCCAATACGTCGCACATGATTGTTGCCACTTCCTCTAAAATAGCTGGTGTATGCACACTGCTGATAAAACCAACTTCGTACCCACTAGGTCCAATATAAATGCCGCGATTTAAGAGTGCACTGTGCATTTTCTTAAAGTCAACCATTGTTGCCGGATCGATTTCATCGGCCTTTCTGATCGGTTCGTGTTCACCAAACGTTAACCAAAAAATAGACCCCAATGACACCATTTCAAAAGCATACCCATGAGCTGATGCGTAACCATTAATCCGATTGACAAAATCTTTTGTTCGCTTCTCTTGATCTTCGTAAAATCCAGGTTCTAAACATTTTTTTAATTGAGCTATTCCAGCCGCCATAGCTACTGGATTTCCGCTTAGTGT
>JAURQI010000054.1 GCA_030836155.1 Crocinitomix sp. | reverse complement strand
TAAAGCGTTTCATGGGTAAACAAAAGCAAAAAAGTAACAAGAAATTTGGAGTTCAATTAGAAGAAGATATCCGCGGAATTTTCCGAGAAAATCCAAAAGCAGAGTTAAACTACAAACAAGTCGCTGGTTTTCTCGAAATAAACGACAAGGTATTAAGAAAACTAGTTTTTGATACACTGTTGGATTTAGCAGAAAGTGGTTACTTGAAGCAAACCCAAAGGGGAAAGTTTAAAATCGGGAAGCGCCTGAATCTCATTGAAGGAACCGTTGATGTAGCCAGAAGAGGTAATGGGTTTGTTATTACTGATAAATTAGATCAAGACATCATGATACCGGCTAAACATATGGTTGGTGTACTGCACGGAGACCGCGTTTTGGTTGAATTAAAAACTTCTAGAAGGGCAAATCGAACTGAGGGTAGAATAGTTGAAGTCTTAGATCGGGATAAAAGAAAATTTGTTGGAACACTTGAAAAAGAAAGAAAGCATGCTTTTGTTGTTCCAGATGATTTTAAAATGAACGTTGATTTCTATATCCCTGCTGGAAAGGAAAAAAATGCGGTGTCAGGAGAAAAAGTGATTGTAAAAATCACGGATTGGCCGGAATCTGCCAAAAGCCCATTTGCTGAGGTTGTTGAAGTATTAGGTTCTGTTGAATCGAATGACGTTCAAATGAGATCGATTTTGGCCTCAAGCGATATTAAATATGAATTCCCTGATGAAGTTATTCGACAAGCGAATCTCATTGACATGCAATTGGATCCTGCTGAGATTGAGAAAAGAAGAGATTTTCGAGATACATTGACTTTTACAATAGATCCAATAGACGCCAAAGATTTTGATGATGCTATTTCTGTTGAGCAACTCGATAATGGATTGGTGAGAGTTGGTGTACACATTGCTGACGTTGCACATTACGTTCCGCAAGGTTCCGCCTTAGACATAGAAGCGAAAGAACGAGGAAATTCGGTTTATTTGGTTGATCGGGTGATTCCTATGCTACCCGAGCACCTTTCGAATGGTGTTTGTTCTTTACGCCCGAATGAAGAGAAATTTGTTTTCTCAGCTGTTTTTGATTTAACAGAGCAAGGTGAAATCAAAAAAGAATGGTTCGGTAAAGGGGTTATCAATTCAGACAGAAGATTTATATACGAAGAAGCTCAAATCATTATTGAGACAGGTGAAGGTGATCATGCGGAGGAAATTACACAGTGTGATAAAATTGCGAAGAATCTCAGAACGGAACGCTTGTCTAAAGGAGGGTTGGAAATTGTGAGTTCAGAGCTGCGTTTTGAATTGGACGATAAAGGGATGCCTATCAATGTTTATAAAAAAACGAGTAAGGACGCCAATAAACTCATTGAAGAGTTTATGCTGTTGGCCAACAAGCGGGTCGGTAGATTTGTCGGCGATGTGAAAGGGAATAAAAAACCAGTTTCTCTAGTGTATCGTATACACGACAAGCCAGATCAAGAAAAGGTAGAGCAATTTGCTGTATTTGTATCAAAATTTGGACAGTCTTTCCGATTTAAGAATGATCGCGACATCGCTTTTCAAATGAATGCTTTGTTCAAGAAGATGAAGGACGATGGCAATTTTAATATGATCCAACAGATGGCGATTAAGTCAATGGCAAAAGCTGTCTACGATACGGATAATATTGGGCATTATGGTTTGGGATTTGAATATTACGCGCACTTCACTTCACCGATTCGTCGTTATGCCGATTTACTGGTGCACCGCATCTTGTTTGATGTGTTAAATGGTAAACGAACCGCGTACCCTGAATTAAATAAAATTGCTGTTCATATTTCCGCTACGGAGCGAAAGGCCGTTGATGCCGAGCGTTCATCTCGAAAATATTTTCAAGCTCAATACTTGTCCGATCAAATTGGTGAGGAGTTTACGGGCTTTATTACTGGTATTACCGATTGGGGGATGTATGTTGAAATGCATGAAAACCACTGCGAGGGTATGGTACCACTGAAGGCAATTAAGTTCGATCAATTCTATTTTGATGAAGCGGAATACGCACTAATCGGTAGACGAAGTGGTGAGTCATTCACCGTTGGTGATGAAGTTAAAGTGCGCCTTTCACGCGTTAGTTTGGTTAAGAAACAAATTGATCTCGAATTGTTGATTGACTAATTTCTTTCTGATTAATTAGTCGTCTTTTTTCTTCTTCTTCTTGAAAAGATCTTTATCCAGTGTGTAACTGTATTGCACCATATAGATGTGAAAGTCCTGTACCGCTGAACGATATTCTCTTTCAAAGATGTATTTCAAATCAAATTCATGGCGAGCCGGTAAGTCAATATTTAAACTCACATATCCTCTGAAGCCATCTTGAAATCCGCCTGTTCCAATTGGATGAATTGACTTGAAGTATTCATAACCAATAGAGGGGCGAAGACGTTTGAATTTTTCGTACTCTAAATTAAATTTCCATCGAAAGACTTGACTTACATCAGGGTATATCGTTTCATTGATCACTTGAAGACGATCAAATGCATTTTGATAACGAACACGTGAACTTAGTTCTAGTGGAAGTTTTCCAATATCCGTGGAATAGCTTAGGTTCAATGAAAGACGATTTTCTGGAGTAAAATATCCGTCGTTACTTTTTCTTGAATATCGATAATCGACTTGAAATTCAGTGTTTTTCAGAAACTCATACTCAACACTTATTTCGTTATAATACTGCCTTAAGGTAGATGCGTTTTTGTGAAAACGAGTTTGCGTTTCATAGGAAACACCCCATTTTTTTGCCACATCTGCTTTTAAAGACAAACCCGACCACAATTCGGCATCAACAGTTTGACTCATACCGATAAAACTTGAACAAGCTAAAATGATTAATATGCTTTTTTTCAAATTCATTAGCGAATGATTACGAGGTCAGGAACGGTTATTAATTGCTTGTTTTCTGTAATCTCAACAGTTTCTTTTATAGCTGACACACCACTAGCACAAGTATCACAATCAGAATAAGAAAATACGGTATAAAAACCAGGTGTTAAATTATCAAAACGATAACTTCCATCATAGCTCGTGTTAAAATTATCACTGTATGTCTGATCATCACCATAAGCAATAAAGACGTCCTCGTCCATCGCGTAATATTCTCCAGTTATCACGCCATCATTGTTCTTGTCGATCACCCATACTTTTCCTTCAATGGTTGACGTACCTCCTTCTCCGGGCTCTTTGTTGCAGCCGTAAGTTGTCAATAAAAGGCTGCAGACGGTTATAAAAAGTAGTTTATTCATGTGTGTAATTTACGTGAATTTAATATTATTTTATTGTTTTCTTAATATTACATGTGGCATTCTCAATCAACTTTTATGAGAATTGACGTAGATTATTTACGTCAGAAAGCTTAATTTAGATACAATTACAACAATAATTTCCCAAGAAGAAATGCAATTGGAGGATGATACGCAACCAAATTTAAAGCAGTACAAACGCTACGAACGTAAATTTCCTTGGGCGTTCGTTATTCGAATTATAGCGATTCTCATAAGCATGGGGATTATTTATTTTTTGATTCAGCAAACAATTGCTGTTAGAGAAGAGGAACCATCAGATTCTTTTCAAATTGAAATTCAAACAGAAGATTAAGGGTTTTTTAATACTGGACTTGGAGGTTTCCTTGTCGCGTTTCGACTGTGCCATCGCCACGCTCTAGCTCAACTAACACAAAATAGTTTCCTGCTGAAACCTTTATACCCGCATGAGTTCTTCCATCCCAATTCCCATTCAATCCAAAAAAGCGATATACAGGCTCACCATATCGATTAAAAATGGTGCACGTCAGTGTTTCAAAACCAGATGTCCGAATTGAGAATACATCATTGACTTGATCACCATTTGGGGTAATGATATTTGGGATACGGACTTCATCTTGAGCAAAACTCAAAGAAGTCAACAGCAAAAAAGTTGATATTAAAAACAAACGTAAGCTCATAGTTCTTGGACTAATTTAGGAAATTATTGCTTTGTAAGCTAGTTTCCTCCTGAATTTTTAAGTTCGAGCCCATAGTCTTTTCCTTTATCTATGGCCGGAACGCCTTCATCCATCCAAATCGGAATTGGCGCCCCAAGTAAATAATGATCGAAAAACTGGCGCATCCGAATACTTAAATCCCTCCTGTTGGCATCTTGCATCAGGTTGTGCTCATCGCCATTATAATTCAGCATCCATACGGGTTGGCTTAAACGTCTTAAGCCCATGTAAAGCTCAATTCCTTGATACCATGGAACTGCTCCATCACCATCGTTATGCATAATCAATAAAGGCGTTTTCACATTTGGCAAGCCAAATAATGGAGAGTTTTCGATGTACAGTTCAGGTTTTTCCCAAATGGTATAGCCTATTCGACTTTGTGTGCGTTCATATTGGAACATACGACTCAAACCAGAGCCCCACCTTACCCCTCCATAAGCCGAGAACATATTGCTAACCGGAGCCCCGGCCATAGCTGCAGCATATTTGTCAGTCATGGTGATGAGCTGAGCTGTTTGATAACCGCCCCAGCTTTGTCCTTGAAGTCCCATGCGATTGGTGTCGATCCAATTGTGTTTTCCGGTTAAATAATCCGTACCGCTTACGATACAATCATAAGCTGATGCAGCAGGATGTCCAGGTGTATACTCAACGTCTGGAATAAAAATGATATAACCATTACTCACATACTCTGTTGGGTAAACGATAGAGGCAGTAGGCTTTGGACTGTAATAATAATGGAAACGATCCATATACTTTTCATAGTAATACACGATCATAGGGTAGGATTTTGTCGAATCGAAATCTTCTGGTTTATATAACAAACCACGTAAATCTCTGCCTTCAAAACTTTTCCAATTTACCATTTCGACAATCCCCCAGTTATATTCTTCTTGTTGCGGGTTTGCTTTTGTTAATGGCGTACTTTTTTCAAAATAGCGGTTTGTAGCAATAAGGTCTGGATAGGTTGTAAAGTTCATTCTTCTATAAAGCAACAAATCAGATTTTTCTGCCTTTGAAAGATAGAGGTAGTGATGATCGCTTTCCAAAACCTTTTCAAATTTGGGCTTTGAACCATTCCACTCTAATTGCACGTAACCCTCCGCTCTAGAATCTTCATTAAGCGTGCTAAATAGGCCGTCAGTCAAATCAGTATATAGGCTGTCATTATCAAAACGTACGTAACGATATGTCACTTTTCCGGTCGCATCCTGATTTGACGTTAAACAATAGGAATTATTAGGGTTAGAAGGACAAAGCGCATAGATATCATTACGAGAATAGACCATAAAGTACTCCAAGCCTTCTTTTTTAAACCACCCTGCTGAGCCTTCTGGATAAGGGATATGTGGCCCACCATTTACATCAGTTGCGAACAAGGCCTTAAAATTTGCAGTGAGGTTGGTTATGGCTTCTGAAGTACCAGTCGACTTGCTATACCATGACGAGTCTGACCCCTCGTACCAAATAAAATAACTCGAGGATGGTGAAAGACTATGTTCGTATGCCTTTCCTTCTGAAAGTAATTCTTGATTACCAGTGAAAAGGTTTATTAAATAAATATCTCTTTTCCATGGAAAAGCCCAGGTCATTTTTCGCTGATAGGGTTTACTATCGTATCCTAAGGTAAACTGTCCTTCTCCCATTTTTGGAATCCGAATTTGCTCCACCTTCTCATTTTCGAGAACAATGTAATTTGAGTCTGAAAATGTATACAGGGTAAGGAATGTTGCTCGTTCATCCATTCTTTTTTCCTTCAATTGTTGCGGTTGGATGCGTAAATCTCTTCCTGACCAAACATCCAAAGTTGCTTTCTCGCTATCTAATAAGGTGTCCTTAGCTTCCTTCTCTACAATCGGAGCAATACCGTAAAAGACGCGGGATCCATCGCGAGAGAAGCTAGGGCGATAGAAAGCTGAAACATTCATGCCAGCTGGCATTTTTGGGGAGAGGGTGTCGCCAATAATATGGGTATTGCCGTTAGCCATATCCCAATAAGAGAAGCGGAAGTTTTTTCTTTCGTTTGTATCTGCGCTGTGGAGAAAAACGAGACGCTCACCTTTATCATCAAATGTGATATGTTTGAATGCTAGTTGGCCGCTCATTATATTTTTTGTTTGGAAAGATTGAAAGCTGAGCATGTGCATGCTCAGTGTATCGCTTTTACCTTGCAATGATGTTGTGTAAACAAGTGTATTACCGCTGGGGTCTAATTGAAAGTCAACGACTGCGTGTATTGATTCGGTTGCCCCGTCTTTTAGATTTAATAGATGAAGTGTTTTGCCTGACGTTTGGGGGCGTTCACATTTGTTTTTCTTTTTAAAGAGCCGACATTTTTTATCGGGACAAGATGGTCTTTCATCTTTGCTAGATAGATAAGCGATCCATGATCCTCCATTCTCAGCGATTTGAAATGAAGTGACATGACCCACTTTGTAAATGGAATCTTTTTTTGGCCAATAAATACCTAAACTATCTTTTGGTAATTTATCCTCTTTGACTTTGTCTAACTTTAATTTTCGGATTGTGTCAGCGTATGGAGTAATGCGAAAGACAGCGAATTCATCATTTGCATCTAATTTTGCTCCTTCTCCGCGCGGTACAATGGTTTGATTACCGTCTAAGTTATGGATGTATAATGCTCCATCACCTTTATGCGGATTGATGGTGTATGAAATCAAACGTCCTGATGGGGTCTGTTGAATTTCTGCAACGTTATTCCATTCGTCGTAAGTGGTATGGTCAATTTTTTTCTTTTGAGCGTAGCTAATTGATGTAAGCGTGAGAAGTAATAGTGCTGTAATTTTTTTCATTCGGTTTTGCGAAATTAAGGATCCGTATTGCGTTTACCAGCGGCGACTTTGAAATCAATTTTATAATAGAAAATGGGAAGAAACCCCAACTGGTTACGTTCAGCTGTAAGAGTTGGTGAATTTGGGGTGTAAGTCAAACCTAATATATTGTCTGTGCCTAAAACGTTAACAAGGTCTAGCCCAAATTCATGGGTAACTTTTGGGGAGTTTAAAGTATAATTCACTTTAAGATCTAATCGGAAATAATCTCTAAATCGGTTTTCATTGTATCCTTCATCCAGGAAAACGATCTCCTTTAAAGAATCCGTCATCGCGAAATTCACATTACCATATCGCATGCCGCCAGCATAAGTAACTTTCATGCCTATAGCAATGGTGTTTTTATCTTGTTTTCCGACTTTAAATTCTTTACCTCCTAATAAGTTGAAAATATAATTGCCATTAAAATCTGTGCTTCTTTCTACACCATCACTGCCTGTATATCGTGAGTCGTATAGAGAGGTTGTTGTCATGAAAAAGAAGCTATTATCAAAGTATTTTTGAACGGTAAATTCTATACCAATGTTTCTACCCGTTCCTTCATTGACCAAGGTGTCAGGAAAAAAGCGCGCGAATCCGCTTCCTTGATTAAGCAATGAGAACGAAGAGGGGGTAGCTTCAACGGGCACATTATACAATGATTGATAATAGATTTCCGTTTTAAATATCATTGACTTTTTGAAGCGGCGCGAATAGCTGACGACACCGTGTAAACTTCTTGTAAAATCAACATCTAAATTATGCGGCGCGGTATTTCCTTGCAATTGATAACCATATACGTAGAGAGGATGCGCCTGAGAATGCAAGCCTCCACCAACGGCTAGCATACTTCGATCGTCAACTTCATATTTTAGACCAAGGCGTGGTTCAGCAGGAGAAATCGAATTGCTAAGGGTAAAATACTGGCTATGTACACCGGCATTTAAAGTTAACCTTCTATTGATTTTGTACTTCCATTGGATAAATGGTTGTATCATGTAGGACGGTGCACTCGGACTATAATTCCAACGATAATAGTAGGAAGAAGTAGAGTCGGTAATATTGGTTCGAATTGAATCAACCAGACTCATGGTATAAGCATCGACATTCAGACCATACTTAATTACGTGCTTCTTTTTAATTTTTTGATTAAGACTGACGTACACCGAACCCGTACCAATATCATAACGATAACCCATCATATTGAAAGGATCCGCTTTATATTCCCATTGATTTTCTGCATTTAATGATCTAAGAATATAGCGGTGATCAGTGAATTGCCCTTGTTGAGCATATGCAACTGTTGCTTTAAAGTATAAGTTTCTATTAAAGGATTTTCGATATGTTAAACCGGACACAAGCATTTCAGATCCGAAATATTGATCACGATCTTGTTCACCAAATGCGTCTTGTGCTAATTCTGTTTGGTCTGAAATGAGGATGTCAATCGAACTTGCTCCACCCATTCCCCAAAAGGATAATTGTCCACCTTTTTTTAACGGGAAATTGAATTTGAAAGCACCATCTCCATAGGTAGGCACAGCATCAGTACCATATTGAAAGCCTACTTTATCCATGAGGGTAAGTGTTGAATATCGACCCATTATCAAATAACTTGCTTTTGTCTTTGATGAAAGTGGCCCTTCGAATAGGACTTCTGTTCCTAAAAACCCAAATTGACCAGTAAATTCATGGTTACTATTATTTCCATTCCTAAGACGAAGATCAAAGACACCTGAAGTACTGTTGCCGTATTCAGCTGGAAATGCACTCATAAAAAAGTCTGAATTATCTAAAAATTTATTGTTAAGAATCGAGACAGGACCACCAGTAGATCCGGCTACAGCGAAATGGTTCGGATTAGGAATTGAAACACCCTCAATTCGGTAGATCACGCCAAGCGGAGAATTCCCTCGAATAACAAGGTCGTTTCTTGAATCATCGGTGCCTGTTGCTCCGGCATAATTGGCCATCATTCGGGCAGGGTCTCCTCGGCTACCAGCGTATCGATTTGTTTCTTCAACTGAAAATGATTGGCTACTCACGGTGGCCATTTCATTGCTGACTTCACCTCGTTTTTTGCCTTCAATTACAACTTCTTCTCCAGTAATTCCCTCTTCCTCTAACTCAATTGTAATGATCGTTTCTTTGCCTGATGTCAAAATGACGACTACTTCTCTGGTTGTATATCCAATTGAGTTAACGGAGATAATTTGTTTACCGATTGGTACAGATTCGATAACGAATTCACCGTTTTCATTACATACCGCACCAACGGTTTTGTCTGTAATGGTGGTGACCTTTAGCTTTGTTCCGACGAGTGGATATTTAGATTCAGCATCCACAACTTTTCCACGTATATTTTGCGTTATAGCCTGTGTTAGTCCAGATAAAGACATAAATAAGGCGCTTAGAAGGATTATCCTAATCATCATATAAGGGTTTTGGCTAGCGGAGTGAATTTAGCTATAATTCGGTAAATCTATCTGTTAAGGAGCGACTTTTCCATTTCCAAACATGATTTTAAGCATGATTTCGTGTGTTCCGCTGCTATAGTTTTTTAAGTCAGTCGTTGTGATATCAAAAGCATAGCCAATGGATAACATATTCTTATAGTTGAACCCAGCCATTGCGGTTAGCGCATCATTTGATCGCCATCCGAACCCTGCCCAAATCATTTGGCGATACGTTGCTCTAAGATTTAAATCTAATTTAGCAGGAGCGGGAGGGCCTAATTTGAGAAGCGCGCTAGGCTGAAGTTCCCAATCACTACCTAAAGCTAAGTTATACCCGCCATGAAAATAATAATGGTCTTCTAAATAACTTTCTGATCCCACTTGTGTTTCTAAAAAGGATAGTTTATTGTGGAACATCTGTCCAATGGAACCCCCTACGTACCAGTTATCATGGAACAAATAAAAGCCGAATTTACCATCTGGATCAAAGGTTTTTAATAAGCCATTTGAGAAATAAAAGTCTCCCTCATGATAAGGGGTTATTTTATCTGCATCTAAAATCCATTGATTAAAACCAACCGACAATCCAAAAGCAAGTTGTATGGTTTCTGATAGTCTTACTTTATAACCAAATGAAGTCTGGAAACCTAGTCGACGGGTTGGTCCCACAACGTCGGTATAAATATAGCCTCCAAGAGCTAGCTTTTCATTTTTCAATGGACCGCTGGCCGATAAAGTAAATGTCCTCGGGGCATCCGTAATTCCAACCCATTGATAACGGTTGTTTGTTATGGCTTCCCAATACGTGTTTGATCCCGCGTATGCCGGGTTAAAAGCATACTGGTTAAACATATATTGGCTGTATTGTGGCAACTGCTGTGAAAAAGCTGAACCACAAATCAACATCGATAGTATGAATAATATTTTTTTCATTTGTCCTGCTTTTTGGTTTACCACATAATAGTTATTGGTCCCGTAAATGGATCTGGGAAATCCTCGTGATCAATGACAATTACATAATAATAAGTTCCTGCCGGTAGCCTTCTGCCATCTTCAGTTGTTCCTCCCCAATCATCATTATAGGTTTCATCACTTTCGAATAGGATATCACCCCATCTATTATAGACTCCTATTGATACGGAAACGCCTGGATATTGATCTAGAAAGTCCAAGATCCATGTATCGTTGCGTCCATCAGAGTCAGGGCTGATTCCGTCAGGAATGCCTAAATCAGGCAATACTTCCACAAATACAGAATCTATACCTGTACAGCCTTTGGTGTCAGTAGCGGTTACATAAAACCATGTTGAAATTTCTGGTTCGATAACCGTCGGATTATCAAATAATGGGTCATTCAAGAAATCACTTGGCGTCCATTCTACCGTATTGGACGGATCCGTAGTTGGGTCACCACCTATAGTTCCAGATTGATCCGGATAAAGTTCTATATCTGGGCCAGCGTCAACAATTACTGCGTCTCCAGTCGTAACAATGACTGTATCATAATCCGTACATCCCATATAATTAACCTCTAAGATGTACATCGTTTGGCCAGCGGTTGATCCACCAACAAGAACCACTGCAGAATCTGAGAGTATTGTGCCAGTGGTATCATACCAAGTATAACTTGGGTCATCAAGTATGTTTGATGTCCCAAATAGGAATAGTTCTTCTAAGTTACACACAAGTGTGTCAGGACCAGCATTTGCAATAACACTAATAAGTGTATCAACGGCTATTGTATCAAAATATTGACATCCATTATCATCTGTAATCGTCAAATAATATAACATTGGTAGAAGACCAGTTGGATCTTCAACTGTGAAAGTGTCAATTAGTGTTTCAGACACCCATTCAAATGTGTAGTCTGGTTCGCCGCCTGAAGTGGTGATATAGATTGCTCCATCTGATGCGTCTTGGCAGGTAGCAGGTATAATGCTGTCTATTGCTATTGTTATCGCGTCAGGCTCAATGAGCGTAGCCGTTTGTTCTACGTCACATCCATTGGCATCCGTCATAATAACGGTGTATGTTCCAGCGCAAAGATCTGTAGCGCCATTAGTTGTTTGCCCTAGTGGATCATCCCAAGCAAATGTAAATGGTAATGTTCCGCCAATTGGATTAGCAATGATAAATCCGTCGCAATTTCCGTTACAAAGTGGGTCAGACACAAAAAGTGGGTTAACAAGAATGGTATCCGGTTCTTCAACGGTTCCAGTTGCAAACGAAATACATCCGGCTGCATCTGTTACTTCAAGAATATAATCACCAGCACATAAGTCGCTTATTAATGGTGTCGTAACACCGGTAGAAACGCCCGTTTCATATAACCAGTCAAAAGTATATCCTGGTGTTCCACCACTGACGCTTAAGGTGTCGATAGTACCATCGCAATTACCAAAACAAGCAACGTCTGTTGATTCAACAGTAACAACTGGTGCAGCAGTATTATTTAACGTGTAAACAAAGTCTAGAGAGCATCCGTTATCATCCGTAATAGTTAAGGTATATATACCGGCGTCTAATCCAGAGATTGTTGGTGTAATATCCCCTGTACTCCAGCTATAAGTATGAGGTAAAATTCCGCCTGAAGACATGACATTGATAATACCATCAGAGTCTCCGCAATCTGGCGTGATAATCGTTGCTTCTGCGTCGATAGGATCAGGATCAGTCATTGTAATTAAAACAGTATTCACACAACCTGTAGCATCTGTAATTTCTACATAATAATCACCTGCACACAGGCCGGTGATAAACGGTGAAGTCGAACCATCATGAAGCCAGAAGTAGCTATATGGTGAGATTCCTCCAACGCCTGTTACGGTAATTTCTCCGTCACATGATTCAGCACAAGTAATGGCATTCACTAAGAAATCTCCTGTTAGTCCTTCGGAGTTCTCAATGGTGAACGTTTGGGTTACGCTACATCCGTTATCATCTGTGATTGTCGCTTCATAGGCTCCAGAGCATAAACCGGTTAAAGTTGTTCCCGTTGCTCCTGTGTTCCAAACGACTGAATAAGCCCCAGTACCTCCTGTAATTGAAAGTACAATTTCACCATCACATAATCCACAACTTGTTGATGTAATTGCCGCCGTGGCAAGAATTTCAGTAGGAGCAATGAGCGTTGTATCGAAGTATGATTGACAACCTAGTGCATCTGTAACTTCTAATATATAATCTCCTGCACATAACCCAGTTGGATCCTCTGCAATAATACCATCAGGGTTCCATACATAAACGAATGGTGGATTAAGACCAGAAGCAGTAATTTCAATACTACCGTCACAAGACTCAAAGCAGCTTGGGTTATTCACTGCGTCGAAAACAACATCTGCAGCATCCGAATCACTAATCGTAGCCATGAATGTTTCAGAGCATCCGTTATCATCCGTAACAGTTACAAAGTAAATACCAGAGAATACATCAAGTAATACATTCGAAGTTTCTCCTAGTAAAGGGGTCATGGCTGCATCGAACCATTGGTAAGTAAATGGAGGATTACCTCCACTCGCAAATACAGTTGCATTACCATTTGCAACACCACAATTGGCATCGTTTGTAAATACAGAACCGATGATTTCTGGGAATCCATCAATCGCAAATGGAACAACTCCGGTTGTACATCCATTTGCATCGGTTACTTCCACAGTGTAATTTCCTTCACATAGATCTGTTACTGCAGGGTCGGTTCCCCCAACGACAGGGAATCCATCAATTGTTAACCATTCATAGGTAAATACTGGTGTACCCCCTGTAGATACAACTGTTCCAGTTCCATCACAGAAACCAAAGCAGGTTGCGTCAGTAGTAGTTAATGTAATGTCTAATACTGGAGGCTCTGTGATATCTACAGTTGAAGACGTGATATTACACCCATTAGCATCAGTGACGACAGCGAAATAGCTGCCTGGGCATAAGTCAGTAATCGTCTCACCAGTTGGCCCTAATAAGTCTCCAGTAACTGCATCATACCAGTTTACAACATATGGTGCTGTACCTCCAGAAACGGTGACTGATGCTGTTCCATCACAGAAGCTACTGCATGTTACATTAGTAAACGTTATTGGGGCAACAATAGGTGTCGGCTCACTAATCGTGACATCAACAGGCAAGGTTACCGTACAACCAAACGCATCCGTCACTTCAACATTATAATTACCTGGACAGATACCTGCTAATAAAGAAGAGGTTTCTCCTGACATTAATACGCCATCATTAAACCATTGGTAGGAAAAACTTCCACCACCACCTGTGGCGGTAACTACTATAGATCCATCACAGAGACCATTGCAAGATACATTGGTTGGGTCGGCCGTCAATACGATAGGGTCCGGGTCAATAATATCGAAGGCAAAGGTATCTGTACAACCCGC
>JAURQI010000053.1 GCA_030836155.1 Crocinitomix sp. | reverse complement strand
TTAAAATCACCAAGCAATAATACAAATTCATTTAAAAAAGGTGCACAGATTAATCTGTGCACCTTTTTTTCTTTATCAAACATTCTTACCTTAGTGGTATAACTAAACTTAATAACTATGAAACTAATTTTTACTTTAACTTTTATGGTGGCACTTTCCATTTCATTTGGACAAGTAACCACATTCGACTATACAGGGTCGATAGAAACTTATACCGTTCCAGACGGAGTTTCGCGTATTTCAATCCAGGCTTATGGAGCTCAAGGAGGAAATGATAATGGCGGTTTAGGCGCTGGTATTTATGGAGAATTTGACGTAACAGCTGGGAACGTATTAAATATTGTTGTTGGACAGCAAGGAATTGTCAATAACTGTGGGGGTGCTGACGCTTCAGGCGGAGGCGGAGGTGGATCTTTTGTTTGGGATGCCGATGACGCTGCATTACCTTGGATCGCTGCTGGCGCTGGTGGTGGCGGTAACGAAAACTGGGGTGGTATTGATTGCCGTGATGGTTTACCAGGTCAAGCAGGTGAAGATGGGACATCAGGTGCAGAAGGGCTAGCAGCTGGAGGCATTGGCGGTGAAGGTGGAGCAGGAGATGCTCCTTCGGGAACAGGTTCAGGTGGAGGCGGATGGCTCTCTGCCGGTCAAAACTCTACTTGGGGTGATGGTTGTACTGGGGGTGAAACACTTCCAACTTTTGCAGGCGGAAATGGTGCTAGTGGATTTGGTCCAGGAGGTGAAGGTGGCTTCGGTGGCGGAGGTGGTTCTGTCTGTGGATGCGGAGGCGGAGGCGGTTATTCCGGCGGTGCTGGTGGAAATGGATCTTCATGTCGTGCCGGAGGTGGAGGCGGAGGTTCATATAACCAAGGTGAGGCTCAAGTCAATGAAACAGGCGTTCGTTCAGGAGACGGACAAATCATAATTACAGAACTTTGTAACCCTTTGACAGTAACGGTAAGTGATACAGAAATTTGTTTAGGAGAAGAAGTAACGATTTCAGGTACGTCTGAAAGTGGAGATGCTGTAACTTGGGATATGGGAGTAGAAGATGGAGTTGCTTTCGTTCCTGAATCAACAGGAGAAAATGTTTACACGGGAAGTACAGGAAATGATGAAGACTGTGGTGCAACCGTGAGTATAATGGTATACGAATTACCCGAAACATTCGCTACAACGACACCTGATAACGACGGTATTGGCATTGGAGAAATTGATCTTTTAGTTACGGGTGGCGCTCCAGCTTATTTATTTGACTGGGATAATGATGGTACGGGTGATTTCGATGATATGGAAGATTTGACAGGATTGACTACGGGAACATATGTTGTAGTGGTGAGAGATGCAAATGATTGTGAAAGTGTATCAGATTCATATTTTGTCTCAGACCTGGCTAGCTTGAATGCAAACGAGTCTTCTAATATTAAGGTTTATCCGAACCCAACAGTTGATTTGGTGAATGTTCAATTACCAGGTGATTTTGATTATCAATTAATATCCTTAAAAGGTGAGGTTTTATTGAATGGTAAATCTAATAATGCGGTAATTTTGGATATAGAATCGTTCGAATCAGGAGTTTATTACCTACGATTAATAACTGAGTCGGAAAACACGTTGATCGAATTGATCAAGCAATAAGAGATTCTCTTAGTAATTTGAAAGCTGGATGCAAGAATTCTTGCATCCAGCTTTTTATTTCTTTCGGAAAAAACACGCTAAAGATCAGTACGATAATTAGTTGTGATTTTAACTTCTAGGCGGTATATTTGTACAAATTGACAACCAACCTTATGAGATATTTATTCCACCTCATTGTACTGAGCTGTATTTTTAGTTCAACAATCCACGCACAAGTAACAACGTTTGCCTTTACTGGAGCGGTTCAAACTTATACAGTTCCAGCTGGCGTTACGGCCATTCAAATTGAATGTTGGGGCGCGCAGGGAGGAACCGGTACAGGATTCGATGGAGTCGAAGGTACTGGAGGTCTTGGAGGTTATTCTATTGGAGAATTGGTCGTTACACCGGGTCAGATACTTGAAGTTTATGTAGGAGGTGCTGGGGACATGTTCGGTCCTGGCGGATTTAATGGAGGAGGACAAGCAGGCACTAATTATGGAGCTGCTGGTGGAGGTGGATCTGATGTTAGAGTCACTCCATACGGTTTTGGCGATCGTGTCATTGTTGCCGGCGGTGGTGGCGGTGGAGCTTTTGGTTCATACGGTAACCCCGGTGGTATCGGCGGCGGATTAATTGGAGGAACAGGTTCTAGTGGTGGTGGATTTACAGCAGGAACAGGTGGAACCCAAGTAGCAGGTGGTGCAGCAGGATGCTGTTATGGAGCAGCAATTGGAGGAACATTTGGTTTAGGAGCAAGTCCCGGAGATTATCACAACGCCGGTGGTGGCGGAGGTTGGTATGGAGGTGGTTCCGGTGCTGGTCACGCAGGTGCTGGTGGAGGATCATCTTATATTGATGGTGTTACGGCAGCATCTACAACTGCAGGTATTCGTTCTGGAGATGGTGAGGTGGTGATTACGGTTTTATGTAATGCGTTGACCGTCGATGTCAGTTCAGAAGAAGTATGTTTAGGAGAAGAAGTAACATTAGATGCAACTTCACCAAGTGGAGCGACAGTAACTTGGGATGGGGGTGTCACGAATGCAGTGCCATTTACACCGCCATTGGGTGTTACGACTTATACTGCAACAAGCGCTGATCCTGATGATTGTGAATTCACAGTAGATATAACTGTGAATGATCCACCCACAGTTACAATCACGGTAGATGCCCTAGAAATTTGCGATGGAGAAACGGTTACCTTCACCGAAGGTGGTGATGCTGATACTTATGTTTGGGATCCGGTTGATGTCGTTGATGGAGTTCCTTATACTCCGGCAGCAACTGGCACAATTACTTATACATTAACAGGTACAATCACCGCAACGGGATGCGAAAACACAGAAACGGTTGATGTGACGATGCACGAATTACCAACCGTTACAGCAGCTGTTGATTTTGATGAGATTTGCTTAGGAGATGAGGTTGTTTTTACTGGAGGCGGAGCTGATACCTATGTTTGGGATATGGGTGTTACAGATGGAGTTGCATTTACTCCTCCAGCAATTGGAACAGAAACATATACAGTTACAGGAACAGATGCAACAACAGGTTGTGAGAATACGGCTACTATAGATGTAACGGCAAATGACGCACCAACGGTTACAGCATCTGCTGATTTTACTGAAGTTTGTGAAGGTGATCTAGTAACATTGAGCGGTGGCGGAGCTGTTACTTATGCTTGGGATGGCGGAGCTACGGATGGTGTTGCTTTTGCACCACCGCTTGGAACGACAACTTATACGGTTACTGGTACAACTGGTTCTGGTTGTGAAGGAACGGCAACAATAGATATTACAGTTAACGCATTGCCAACAGTCACGGCAACGGCAGACGATACAAATGTATGTGAGGGTGATTTAGTGACGCTTTCGGGTACTGGTGCAGACACCTATACTTGGGATGGTGGAGCAGTTGATGGTGTTGCATTTGCACCGCCAGTTGGAACAACAACTTATACTGTAATCGGAGAAGCGGATGGTTGCGAAGGAACAGCAACAATTGATATTACAGTTGAAACGGCACCAGTGGTGACCGCAACGGCATCAGCAGGTGAGATTTGTGAAGGCGAAATGTTGACCTTATCAGGAGGCGGAGCCGATACCTATACGTGGGATGGTGGAGCAACAGATGGTGTGGCGTTTACACCTGCAGGTTCTGGAACAATTGACTTTACTGTAACAGGAACGGATGCAACTTCGGGATGTACAGGTACAGCAACCATTTCTATTGTCATTCATGAAAACCCTGATGTAACGGCAAGTGCTTCATCAGATGAAATTTGTTTGGGAGAGAATGTCACTTTAAGCGGCGGCGGAGCTGCAACCTATGTTTGGGATGGAGGCGTTACTGATGGAGTAGCCTTTGCACCTGCTTCAACTGGATCTTATACGTATAATGTAACTGGAACTTCTGCAGATGGTTGTGAAGGAACAGCTTCAGTGACAATCTCTGTCATTGATTGCGAACCGGTTATTCCAAACTTCTCTGTGCCATCACCGCTTTGTGTCGGAGACTGTGTCACAATTCAAGATGAAAGTACTGGAACAGTAGCAGGATGGAGCTGGAATTTTGGAGGTGCAACAGATCCTGGGACGTCAACAGAACAAAACCCAGTGATTTGTGTAGATAATGCCGGTACATTTGTCATAGAGTTGACAACAACGAGCGCTTCGGGTGTTGAAGGAACGTATTCAACGGAAATTACGGTAAATACGAATCCGATAGTAAGTGCCACAACTGATACGATTGTTGATTTAGGAAGTTCAGCTATGCTTGTAGGAAGTTCAGCATCTTCAGGTTCTTACATATGGTCACCTGATCGAAATTTGGATTGCCCAACATGTGATATTACAGAAGCAACTCCAGAGGAAACAACAACCTATACCGTGGTTTTTTCAGATGAAAACGGATGTACGGCATCAGATACGGTCTTGGTATTGGTTAACTTTGTAGAAGGAGTTGGCGTACCAACGGCATTTTCGCCTAATAATGATGGTGAAAATGATATTTTGTTTGTTAAAGGATACGCTTTAGAGACCATTGTTTTGACAGTTTATAATCGATACGGGGAGGTTGTTTTCTACACAACTGATCAGAATATTGGTTGGGATGGAACCTTTCAAAACCGTAACGTTAACCCAGGCGTATTTACTTGGGTATTACAGTATGAATTTGTGAATGGAAATGGTGGAATGAAGAAAGGAAATACGACCTTAATTCGATAAGCCGAAAAAAGCCTATTTGACTTTAGTTTTTATCCTTAAAGTGATCAAATACGATATGCGCTTTTGAAGGGCCAATCGCTTCAGAGAGGTCTTTCAGTTCAGCATTTTTAATTCTTGAAACAGACTTGAACGTCTTTATCAGATCCATGGCAGTTTTTTCACCGATTCCTTTAATTTGAGTCAACTCAGTTCCGAGAGCATTTTTGCTTCGCTTATTGCGGTGATGTGTAATGCCAAATCGGTGCGCCTCATTTCTAAGATGTTGGATGATTTTAAGTGATTCAGATCGCTTGTCGATATATAATGGTAAAGAATCACCTGGATAATAAATCTCTTCGAGTTTTTTAGCGATGCCAACCACCGTTATCTTTCCACGCAGATTAAGCTTTTCAATACTCTTCATAGCAGAGCTTAATTGGCCTTTACCTCCATCCACAATTATCAGTTGAGGTAGTGCCTCGTCTTCATCTAGCAAACGCTTATAACGCCGGTAAACAACCTCTTCCATTGAGGCAAAATCGTCAGGTCCTTCTACTGTTTTGATATTAAAATGACGATAGTCTTTTTTACTTGGTTTAGCATCTTTAAAAACAACACAAGCGGCAACCGCATTAGTTCCATGAAAATTTGAATTATCAAAACATTCGATATGTCGTGGCCATTCTTTTAGGCGAAGGTCTTTTTTCATCGTTTCCATAATGCGCTCAACATGTCTTTCGGGGTCAACTTGCTTTATTTGTTTGTGACGCTCGAGCATAAAAAACTTAGCATTTCGTTGTGATAAATCTAAGAGGGCTTTTTTATCACCACGTTGTGGTGAATTGAATTTTAGATGTGGAAACGAATCGGATAAATCCGTAACAGAAATAATTTCGCGTGATTCATCGCCATAACGCTCACGCATATCAATAAGGGCAAATGATAAGATCTGATCATCTGACTCGTCTAATTTCTTTTTTATTTCAACCGTATGCCCATGGATAATGGCGCCATTGTTGATCTTTAAGAAATTTACAAAAGCGGACTTATCATCTTTGGCCATGGAGATAACATCTACATTGTGAATCGATGGGCTCACGACTGCTGATTTTGAATAATAACCCTCCAAACTTTCAATCTTAGACTTGACATCCAGCGCTTCTTCAAATTTCAACTGATCCGAAAATTGGTTCATCAATTCGGTGAGCGATTTAATTACTGATCGAATATCACCCTTAAGAATACGTTCAATATCTGTTATATATTGATTATAATCTTCAGCTGATTGCTTTCCTTCGCAAGGCCCCATACAATTGCCAAGGTGGTACTCCAAACAAACTTTATAATTTTGTTTGGCAATTGCTTTTGGTGAAAGATTGAGTTTGCAGGTTCGCAATGGATAAACCTCTTTTACTAGGTCTAGCAACGTATACATCATTTTTACAGATGCATATGGGCCAAAATATTTCGAGCCGTCCTTGGTTATGCGTCGCGTTGAAAACACTCTTGGGAAATCCTCATTTTTGATACAGATCCAAGGGTATGTTTTATCGTCTTTTAGCTGGATATTATACTTCGGGCGATATTTTTTTATGAGGTTATTTTCAAGCAATAAAGCATCAACCTCTGTGTCAACCACTAAATATTTAATTGATTGCACCTTCCGGACAAGAATAGCAGTCTTTGCACTATCTTTTTGAGATTTATTAAAATAAGATGAAACTCGACGTTTTAAATTCTTAGCCTTTCCAACATACAGAATTTCATCATTTTTATCAAAGTATTGATAAACGCCCGGCTCCTGCGGAATTTGTCGAATAGTTTCTCTCAAATGCTCAAACACAGCTCAAATTTACGAATAACGATGGTAATAAGAACCGCTCCAGAGTTGAATAATATCTATCGATTTAGGGGAATACTGCCAATAATTTGTACTGCATGCATAATAATGTTAAATTTATTAGCACAAATTAATACTATGAAAAAATACTTACTCTCAGTTCTGGCAATTCTTCCTTTAATGGTTGGTGCACAGGATTTCTATCGTTGCTATACGCATGAAGCTTTGCAGCATGTAGAAGCGTCAAACCCCGGTTATATTGACCGTGTAAATGAAATTTTTGAGCGTGCAAAACTTGCCGAAGATTTTAACCGTGATGAGGTCTATACCATTCCCGTTGTGGTTCATATTGTCTATGATATTGATGAAAAAAACGTACCAGATAGTGTTGTTTACAATCAAATCGCATCCCTTAATGCAGATTTTCGACGTTTAAATGAGGACGCTGATAATGTGCGGGATACGTTTAACACAATTGTAGGTGATACACATATCCAATTTGCGCTGGCTTCAATTGATCCTGAAGGAAATCCAACGACAGGTATTACAAGAACAGAAACAGAGGTTGAATCATTTTTTGATTTTGCAACCATTGCAGAAGATGTTAAATCTACAGCTGATGGAGGTATTGATCCGTGGGATCAAGAGCACTACCTGAATATATGGGTGTGTGATATGTCTATTTTTGGTTTTGTCAATATTCTAGGATACGCAACACCACCAGATGGTTTAGATCATTGGCCTCCAGATGCAACAACCGGATTAGCCGATGGTGTGGTAGTGCAATACCAGGCGTTCGGAGCAAATAATCCAGTTCCGCTGGAAATTGGAGCTGAAACGTATGAAGTACTTGGTAGAACCTTGACACACGAAGTAGGGCATTATTTAGGATTACGTCATATTTGGGGTGATGGTGATTGTACTGAACAAGACGGTGTTGATGATACACCGAATGCAGAATCGCAATCGAGTCAAGATTGTGATATAACAAAGAATACCTGCGTTGATGATATTGCCGATCTAGGAGATTTACCGGATATGGTTGAAAATTTCATGGATTATTCGGCAGAATCTTGTCAAAACTCATTCACACATGGTCAGATTGAAATTATGCGCGGCGTCCTAGAAGTTGAGCGTTATGAGTTGGTGAATGGTGGAGCAGAGGCTTCTGTAGAAGAATGGAACACCCTTGCACCTGAGATAAAATTATATCCAAATCCAGCAAGCGGACCAGCGACATTAATATTTGAAGAAACAGGAAATTATACCGTGAATATCTTGGATGAAACGGGAAAATTAATCCAAACCTATCGTACCAACAATGAAATCAATCAACTTACCCTTGACGGTTTGTCTAAAGGGTTTTATATGATTCAAATTTCAAGTTTAGAAGGTATCAGAACGGAGAAGTTTATCGTTCAATAAGAAGGAATTAAATACGTACAAGAAAGTCTGCTGAATCTCGGCGGACTTTTTTGTTTTGCGCATTAAAATCATCTGAAGCCCGATAACCTACAGGTACGACTAGCACAGATTTTAAACCCTTCGATTTCAGATCTAAAATGCGATCATACTCATCTGGAACAAAACCTTCCATCGGGCAGGAGTCAACTCCTAGAATAGCACAGCTTGTTAATAAATTACCCAAAGCAATGTATACTTGACGTCCCATCCAGTCGCTTTTTTCTTCATCTGTTTTAGGCAGCACTGCCTGTTCAATTGCATTTTTAAAGGGGTTCAATTTTTCTATTTCTACACTTCGTGTGCCTGCAATATTGCTCATGTATGATTCAATATGATCTTTCGTAACATTTTCCTCTCGACACAAAACAAATAAATGAGAACTGTCCTTTACCTGGTTTTGTCCATAGGATGCACTGACTAATTCTTCGCGCAATTTTGGATTTTCCACGACTACTAATTTCATCAATTGTAGTCCATAAGATGTTGGCGTCAAACGAGCTGCTTCAATAAGCTGTTCAACAATATCTTGAGACAGTTTTTTGGTAGCGTCAAACTTCTTGGTAGCATATCGATTATTCAGTGCTTTTATTAAATCCATGTTTCAACATATTTTTTGCAAATATAAGGGCAAATTCATCAGATTAAAAATTACCTTAAAAATTTTATTGACGCGTGCCATCTACAGAGAAATAGATTATATTTGTTCACAATCTAAATTTTAGGATAATGGCAGATGTTACAAGATATGCAGATAAGGACTTAAAAGAGTTTAAGGAGCTGATTGAAGCGAAGTTAATAGAGGCAAATATGGATTTGGATTTGTTGCGTGGACAATTGGATCACAGCGACGATCACGGAACAGATGATACAGGTCGATCTTTTAACATGATGGAAGACGGTTCTGAAACAATGTCGCGAGAAGAGATGGCACAATTGGCTGTGAGACAAGAAAAGTTCATCCAAAATCTGAAGAATGCCTTAATTCGCATTGAAAATAAAACATACGGAATTTGCCGCGTTACCGGAAAATTAATCCAAAAGAAACGTTTGCTACTCGTACCGCATGCTACATTGAGCATTGAAGCGAAAAAAGCACAGGGCTAAAATTTTGGGTAAGAAAATCATCATAATTATATCCGCCATTCTGGTACTCGATCAAATCATTAAGATTTTGGTTAAACAGCATATGGGCGCATACGATCAAGGAGCGATTGGTGTAGTTGACGGATTCTTCCAGCTCTATTATATAGAAAATCGTGGAATGGCTTTTGGCGCAACACTAGGTGGCGGTGCTATGGCCAAGTATACGCTTTCGCTATTTCGATTAGGTGCCATAATTGGTATCGGTTGGTACATCAAAAAATTATTGGAGGATGCAACAGCACCGAAAGGCCTGCTAATTGCAGTTGCATTGGTTTTTGCTGGAGCAACTGGAAACTTAATCGACTCCATGTTTTATGATTTGGTTTGGGAAGTAGACCCGCAGATGAGATGGAATTGGATGGAGACGGCTGAAGGAGGATATATCGATGATCCTGAGACTGGGCGACCAGAACTCAGGCCAAGTGGATTTTTGCTCGGAAGTGTTGTCGATATGTTTCAATTTACAAGCGCTTGGCCTTCATGGATGCCTGTTATCGACTTGTCTTTACCTTCTTGGCTTGGCGGAGCGCAAATCATGGATATACGTCCTGGTAAAGAGATTTTTGGTGCAATTTGGAATTTTGCTGATCTTTCTATCTCTGTTGGAGTTGGGTTGATTATTCTGAAATATCGGAAATTCTTCCGTAAAAATCCAAGTTCTGAAGAGCCATCGGAAAGCGATGATCCATCCCCTGAACCGGTCGAAGAACCGGCTTAAATACTGAAATTTTCTTCTAAAAATGTAATAAATGCCGCTTCGGCACTTTTATTTAATGTATGGACTGTTCGTTCTGGATATTGCTCCCGAATGACCTTAGCTGTTGTATCGCCAAAAGCAACCCAAATTGTACTTGTATGGGCGTCATTATTTTTCAAATAACCTTCAAAATTAGAAGGGCTTGTGAATAAAGCTAAGTCAACGGCAGAAGAAATTGGTTGCGACTTCAGGAAGATAGTATCGTAAACAATGACCGCTTTAACTAGGTCTGTCGGTAAAACGTCAATAACCGTTTTTTTTGAACGCTGGCTAATAGGAAAAAGAACCGTTTCGTTTTCTTTTATGACCGCTTTAAAATTTATTCCAATGTCTGTTGGGTTAGCATCTGCCGGACCAATAAAATCAGGTTCTATTGAATAGTCGCGCAAGACCCGTGCTGTTCCCATACCAAGGACTGCAATTTTTTTATTCTCGGTTGCATAATGCGTCATGTAGTGTCTAACACAATTGGGTGAACTGAAAAATATCCAATCGGTTTGAGGTAATGTTTGTATATCCCTACTTTTTGTCTCAATAAAAGGTTGACAAATTAAATCGATATTATTTTTATCGCACCAATCCTTAAGCTTTTGAAAGCTGCCTTTAGGACGCGTAATTAATATGCGTCGAATCTGATTCACAACGTTTTTAAATCCTCTAAAACTGTCGAAACAATAGAATCTAGATTGACGGCTTTATAGGTCTTTAAATGTGCCTTTCCAGTCTTATTAGTGGCAAAGCTTACATGAACATCATGACCATTTTCTCCTGCTGTGCAGTACACGCCTAAAGGTAATTGACATCCGCCATCCAAGTTTCGGAGAACGGAACGTTCTATACCAATTTCGCGCGCTACGTTTTCATTATTCATGTTTTGTAGCACAGCGGCTAATTCAGTATCTCCTTCACGGATCTGTAAACCAAGAACACCTTGTGCTGGAGCTGGAACAAAACTTTTAGGATCCAACTCGACCTCAACCAAATCAGACAAATCCAATTCTAAACGCATAATTCCAGCACTTGCAAGTATAATGGCGTCGTATTGACCTTCGCGCAATTTTTGTATTCGCGTGGGAACATTTCCTCTTAAGTCTTTTAAATTAACGCTAGGGCAAAGTCTTTTGATTTGGGTTTGTCTTCGCGCAGATGAGGTTCCGACAACAGCATTATCAGGCAAAGACAAGGTTTTTGAGGTGTCCGCTGCTGTTTTTCGAATCAATAATCGATCAGTTGGATTTTCACGATATGAAACAGCACCTATTAATAATCCATTGGGTGGTGTGGTTTCTAAATCTTTATGTGAATGCACGGCTAAATCAATGGATTTTGATAAAAGCGCATCTTCAATTTCCTTGGTGAAAAAACCTTTACCTTCAATTTTGTCAAAACTTAAGTGTTGAATTTTATCACCTCTCGTATGAATGATTTTAATCGTGACCTGATGCCCTAATGATTCAAGTTCATCGCGTACAAAATGTGCCTGCCAAAGTGCGAGATCGCTTCCTCTGGATCCTATAACAATATCCATAATTTATTAATGATTTTTAGAGAGCATTTCTTTTGCCATGATCAGAGGAACACTGACATATTTTTTCTCCATATAATTGAGTACTTTGTCTAAAATGTCTTTAGCATTCTCATCTAATGAATCAATTTCAGAAGAGAATACTTCTCCAGTCGCTCTATTGCGAATAGCCTTGACATGCTTAGGTATGGCGCGCATCCGAATTTCCATCTGGCGCATTTCAAAGATTTCTTTAAACTCCTCTAAGGCTTCAAATATAATCTGGCGGGCTTTAAGGAGTTCTTTTTTACGAATCAATAAATTTTTCTCTGATAAGGACTTAACAGTATCGACTGAAATATATTCAACTGGATACTTCTCTATCGTTTCAGCTGCAACATCTGCTGGAATCGCCAAATCTACAATTGCTTTTAAATTATCTTCCTGCCGACTTAAGAAACTAGATTGTATAACGGGTTCAGAAGAACCTGTACACGTGATCAAAATATCAAAAGGGGTTGCGTCTTTCTCCAATTCATCAAGACCATATCCTTCGCCATTAACTTGTTCGGCTAATTTTTTTGCATTGGCAACGGTTCGGTTAAAAACAGTAAAGTGCTTAAAACCATTTTTAATTAAAAATCGAGACATATTCTGATTCGTCACTCCCGCGCCAACAATTGCAATTTTAGCATCAGATGGTGCAATGGGTAAGACTTTCATTAATTCTTGAAGCGCCAATGTAACAACGGATACCGATTTTTCTGCTATGGAAGTCCGGGTATACACCTTCTTGGCAGTTTCAATTGTTTGACGAATCACGATCCGAATCGTATCATCCGCTAGCTCTTCTTGGCGGGCAAACTCATAGGCGTTTCGAACTTGAGTAATGATTTCACGCTCACCGAGTACAACCGAATCAAGTGAAGTTGCTACTTCTATTAAATGATTGACCGCATTAATACCGGTCCAAAAGCGTGCTTTAGTAGTTAGTTCATCAATGTTTGGGGATTGCTTTCTGTCCTTATAGAAGTTGTGCAAAAAAGAATTGATGAAGTTTATGTTCACCTCTTGATCTGTTACAAATAGAAACTCAACGCGATTACATGTAGATAAGTACATGATCTCTTTTAAGTCTAAGGTAGATTTAAGCGCTTCCATTTTTGGACGAATCTCTTGCTCTTCAAGATGAAATGACCCAAGTTCGTCTAGTCCTAAGACCGCGTGTGTAAATGCTATGATGTTTATCCGCTGCAATGCTCAAAAAAATTGTCCTACAAAATTCCCTATTTTGATTCCACGCTTTGTCATAAAAGTGTCATTTACTTAAAAAACTGATAAGAATCATTATCTGCGGATAATGGTTATTCGATAATGCCGTTAAATAGATAAACAGGTTTATTGAATAGGTGATCAGCCCATTAAACGATTTTTCGACCGCTTCTACAGGAAATTTACCTTAGATTGAGATCAGCACCCATCAAACTATATATGTCTAACAAAGCCTCACATCATCTATTTGACTTGATTAAGAGTCTATCAAAGTCAGAAAAGCGTTATTTTAAATTGTATTCTTCGCGGCATACAATCGGAGAAGAGAACGGATACCTTCGTCTATTTGATTTTATAGATCGAATGGATACTTATCAGGAGGATCTCATTTATATGCACTTTAAGGATCAACCTTTATTGAATAAATTCTCTATAACAAAAGCCCGGTTGTATAATAATATTCTGAAAAGCTTAAATGCTTATTATGCAAGTTCTTCTATTGATGCCCAGCTGTTTCAATCACTTCATTGCGCCGATATATTATTTAATAAAGGACTTTATAAGCAATGTGAAAAAGTATTGAGAAGTGCTGAAAAACAAGCAAAAAAGAATGAACGCTACGTAATTTTGATGGAGATTAAGCAACAGCAGCGAAAATTAGTCGAGAATGAATTCTATACAGATTTTAAATCGGGCGAAATTGAGAGAATGTTGCAAGAAGAGAAGACGTTAATAGATGAAATTGAAACGCATACACGTTTATGGCATGTCAAAAGTATGGTGTTTAGAGAGATTAACCTCAGAGGTAATGTTCGAAATGAGCAAGGTGCTGAGAAGTTGAAAAATTTGGTGGAAAGAATTGAAACGATCGATTTACGTTTATATTCGGATCGCGTTAACTATCTCTACCACCACATTCATTCAGCATATTATTTTTCAATCAATGACCTTGAAAATTCCTATCAACATTTACGTGCCAATCTTAAGCTGTCGGACGATAGTGCAATAGTGTTTAAAGACCGTCCAAATGTTTATTTCTCGGTTTTGACCAACATCATTTACATTGCGACCCAGTTGAAAAAGTATGATGAAGCGCAAGCCTATTTAATCAAACTTAAGCAGCAAGAGGAGATCAATAAGAAAGAGAAATCCTTAGATATTGACATGAAGTATTTTTCAAGTACGGTAAGCTTAGAACTATTTCTTTTAATTGAAAAAGGGGAGTATGAAAAAGGACTTGATTTGATTCCGAAAATTGCGGAAGGATATGAATTGTATGGTGATAGCATCAGCTCTTTACGGAAAGCATATATCGACTTTAAAGTTGGAATTATCTATCTGTCTTTAGGTGAATACACAAAAGCGTTGGCTTGGATGAATCAAATTTTAAACGAAAGTAAAATTGATCACCATCAAGACATCTTTTGTTTTGCGCAATTGATCTCATTGATCTTACATGTAGAATTGGAGAATAAGCGTTATTTGCCTTACGCCATAAATTCGACAAAACGATACCTGAAAAACAAGGAAAGCGTTTATGAGTTTGAATCGGTTTTTTTAAAAGCCATCTCAAAAATGTCAAAAGCAGAGGATATTTTCGATTTAGAAGAAAAGTTGATACCTTTTGAAAAGGAATTAGAACGCCTGAAGAATGATCCAAAAGAACAAGCTGTTTTTGAATATTTTGATTTTCATATTTGGCTCAAGAGTAAACTGTCTCGCAAATCATTTTTGGAAATGAAAAGGGCGGTCGCTTAATGCCGCCGATTTCCTTTTGGTAGTTGCAGATCGACTTTTTCGAGAGGTATGTCTTTCGATTTTTTACGTTGAAAGATACCCTCACCGGCTCGAATATCCGAATAGCGTGGGTCTTCAATAATACCACATTTTTCCATAAATTCAGCCTCTATCGTTACGCAGTTATACTCGATGATAACCCGACCATAAATTTTGTAGATTCCTTTTCCTCGAAAGGGATACCGTTTAGCTATTTCAGGAAAGTGAACGGTGTCGAGCCAATTTCCTTCCATATCCAAGAAAGTACCAAAAAACATTTTATCACCCTTACTCGTAATGGTGTTTTTACGATGGATGAGATAGCCGCTGATCCAGACCTTAAAACCTTCGTGATAACGAAGATCATTGGCTGGAATAGCTTCGCTGTGATCTTCGGTAGAAATACTAAAAGGACTATAGAGTGGGAAACCAAGTAATTCCATTTGATCAAAGGCATCTTCTTCCCAACTGTTTTTAATATTCGGCAATGAATAGTTATCATGAGGGATGCGAAATAAATCAGGACCTTCGTTGGTTGGAGTAGGATGTTTAGAGATTTTTAAATGTGCCTCCCACAGTAAGGTTCGTTTTGATTTGCCTGTGAAGCGAAATGCATCAATCCGTATCAAAAGGCTAATCTGTTCTAGCGAAAGTTTTACGCGGTCAATAAAGTCATCAAATGAAACGAAGGAGCCATCTTTTTCGCGGTTATCAATAATGGCCCAGGCAGATGTCGATTGAAAGGAGTGTAATAGATGGAATCCGATATAGATATCTTGTCCGTCAAGTCGTGTTTCATAATTGCTGTTGTTTACACACGGAGGATACACATGGGCGCCATGCTTCCGGGCTTCGTATACATAAAGCTCTGTGCTATAAAAACCACCATAATTATTAATTGTTGCAACCATATATTCCAATGGGTAATAAGCCTTTAAATAAAGACTTTGATAGCTTTCAACGGCATAAGATGCAGAGTGCCCTTTCGCAAAGGCATAACCTGCAAAGCTTTCAGTCTGTCGCCAGACCTCTGCTGTTAGTGAATAAGGATAGCCTTTCTCAGCACAGTTTGAAAAAAACTTCTCACGGACGATTTGAAATTCTTCACGTGACCGATATTTCCCTGACATTCCCCTTCGCATTTTATCAGCCTCGCCTAAAGTTAGTCCAGCAAAATGGTGAGCTACCTTGATAACATCTTCTTGATAGACCATCACACCATAAGTTTCTGGCATGAGTTTCAATAATACCGGGTGTGCCTCTTCCCTTTTTTCGGGATGCCGAAATCGTTGGATATAGGCTTGCATCATCCCAGACTTTGCCACGCCAGGTCGAATGACAGAACTGGCTGCTACTAATCCTAAATAGCTGTCCACCTGCAGTTTTTTAAGCAACATGCGCATGGCTGGTGATTCAACATAAAAACAACCAATCGCTTGTGCTTCACGGAGCATAGTTTTGATCTTCGGATCGTCTTTAAATCGACTAATATCATTGATGTCAATGACTGATTCTTCGGGTTTGTTTTTACGAATGATTTCAACAGCATCCTTTATCTTTCCGAGTCCACGTTGACTTAGGATATCGAATTTATATAATCCAACATCCTCACATACATGCATGTCAAATTGAATTGTCGGAAATCCTTTTGGGGGCATGAATGTAGCCGTAAACCACTGAATTGGTTTTTCTGAAATAATAATGCCACTAGAGTGGATGCTCAGATGGCTTGGGAAGCCATGAATATATTTCCCATATTTAATAACTAAATCTGCCAAATGACGACTATCACTTGAGGCTAATTCTCCGCGGCTTAGTCGGTCAATTTCAGTTTTAGGTAATCCAAAAACTTTACCTAATTCACGGATAACCGCTCGGTATTGAAAAGTATTATAAGTCGCTACCAAAGCAACATTTTTAAAACGCTTGAAAATATAGTTGGTCACATCATCCCGATCAGTCCAAGAAAAGTCAATATCAAAATCGGGCGGATTAGTTCGGTAGAGGTTGATAAAACGCTCGAAATACAAGTCTAATTCAATAGGGTCTACATTGGTAATGCGCAATAGATAAGCAACTACGCTATTGGCGCCGCTTCCGCGCCCTACATAAAAATACCCTTTAGAACGGGCGTAATTAATGATGTCCCAATTGATCAAAAAATAAGAGACAAAACCCATTTGTTGAATGGTTTTTAATTCCTTTTCGATACGATCTAAAATGATGGAATTGGCTTCTGGGTACCGATAGGATAAACTGGATTCACAAAGGTTTCTCAGTAATTCTATATCTTTTTTTTCGCATCCCGTATAGGTGCGTTGATTTTGCGGTAGCGCCGTTTCAGAAAAGTCAAAAGAAATATTACAGTTGTTGAGGATTTCTTCCGTATTGGAAAGCATGGTAGGGAAATCTTGATACAAACGCTTAAGCTCGGCGACAGGAACAATACGGTCCGTTGGATTAGCTTCTTCCGTTTTTTCGAGTTTACTCAACAGTGTATTATTGTCGATTGCGCGGAGCAGGCGGTGTGCATTAAAATCACGCTTGGTGCGGAAAGTAACAGGTTGTAGTATGACGCATTTAGAGGTGTCGATTTTTTTTAAGCGGATATAATCCAAGTCTTTTGGTCGAACACCAATATATTCATGCGATTTGAGTGGATAGGTTTTGTTTTTTTGAAAAGGGTAAATGATAAAGGTGTTGTCCAGTTCAGGAGCTTGTTCATTAAGTGAGGTCTCTTTATGCAGTTGTTCTGTTAGGTATTCGTTAATGGCCTGAAAACCGCTATTGTTTTTAGCAATAGCAATATACTTTTGGTTGACGCCTTCACGAAAATCAACACCCAAAATGGGGCGTATTCCATAACGTCTGGAAAGTCTTACAAAATCTAGACAAGCAGTCGTGGTGTTTATATCTGTCAATACACAGGTACTAGATCCGTTTGAGCGAACCAATTCAAGAAGGTCTTCTGTCTTTAGTGTGCCGTACCTTAAGCTATAATAAGTATGCGTGTTTAGATACATTTCTGATTAAATATTCACCATAAAGGTACGAATATTTAATCAAGATTTAATCAGAAATAACCAATCGAGCCGTCTGTCTTGACTTTTGTTCGAGGATGATTTTTTTGCCTGCTGTCACCCGTCGAATCGTTGGTTCATCATAGTGTCGAATCGTGACTAATTCAAGGTTTTTATTGTATTTCACCAAATAGTCGGCACTAAAATACGCGACCAATTGACTTAAATCTGCTTTTGACTCATCGAGAATAAAAGAAAAGCTTACGGCTGAATTTTGCATTAGATTTATCCGAATCTTTTCTTTGTTTAAGTAGCCGAATATGTGCTCTAGATTTTCTTCAATGATAAAAGAGAAATCTTTCGGCGTCAGTGAAACCAACACCTGATTCATTTTGAAAATAAAGGATGGAATTTGATCATCAAAATCCAGTGACTCTTGGATAACCGAACCTGGTGCGGATGGATTCAAAAATGATTTGATATGCAATGGGATTTTTTTTCGTTTAAGCGGTTGAATGGTTTTAGGGTGAATAACCGAAGCCCCAAAATAGGCTAATTCAATCGCCTCTTTAAAAGAGATTTTCTCCAATAAAACAGTATTGTCAAAATATTTTGGATCCGCATTTAGCATCCCCGGTACATCCTTCCAGATCGTTACATCTTCAGCGTCTAAACAATAAGCAAAAACTGCGGCAGTGAAATCAGATCCCTCTCTTCCTAAAGTTGTGGTGTAACCATTACTTTCATGTCCGATAAAACCCTGCGTAACGATTATGCTATGACCTTCATCAATAAAGGATTTAATGCTATTTTGAATTAGAACTTCAGTTACTTCCCATTGAATGCGTCCTTCTCGCCAATGATCATCTGTTCGAACTAATGTTCTTGCATCAGCCCAAGCACTTGAAAACCCCTCATTTTTCAAATATGCATTAACAATAGTTGTTGATAATAATTCGCCGAATGAAATAAGCTGATCATACTCAAAATGGAAATCTCCCGAAAAGGAACCTTCAATGCGTGTTTTCAACGCCTCGAATAATGCATCAATCGCCCCATTTGGAGCATGTGATGATGAAGAAAATAATTCAGCTAAAATGGTTTGGTGAAAAATATATAAAGCGTCTACTTGTCTTCGTGCATCTTTTTGATCTCCATTTGCAAAAGATTGCATGATAGCTTCAAGTGCATTGGTCGTTTTTCCCATGGCAGAGACGACCACTACAAGTTCTTCACCTTCATAAGTCTTCAAGATTTTTGCAACATTACGTACCGCATCCGCATCTTTCACAGAAGCTCCACCAAACTTAAAAATTCTCATCCGTCAAATTTTTTACGAATGTAATAGGTTTCAACTGATTATAGAGCATCGTTTTAATTCCCGTCCATTATTTATCACATCTCTTTTATTATTTGTGAGATTTTCTGTGTTTTAGAATTAAGGTGTAAGCATTTTCTTTATCTTTAACGGTTTGATATATTGCTTAAGCTATTGTTGATCAGCGGTTTGTGATTTAACAAAAGAAAGGCAGTCACTTTTTGAGTAAAAAACCCGTCTTTCTGAAGATAACCGACTTAGTATTTGAGTATGAAGACCATGAATATTTTCCCACATTTCATTTTACTTTTTGGAGGGCTATTGTTTTCAACCCTATCGTTTGCACAGGAGATCTGTGACAATGGGGTGGATGACGATGGTGATGGACTAATTGATTGTCTTGACCCCGATTGTGTAGGTGATGAAGACGCTTGTCCAGCCTTTTCATTTCCCGGAAGTTGTCTTCCTATTGGTTATATACCAGATATTATAGAGACAATAGGAGGGTTCAAGGAAGGTGGGTCCTTGGATGATGTTATTATGCCAATTCCTGCTGGCTCAAATCGAGCATCTTTAGTCATTCAGGGTGTTTATCAGCAAGCCCCGGTAGATGCTTTTACAGGAGTTGATGATTTGAATCACGCCCAGGAAAGAATTGTTTGGGGACGTGTAGAGTTGGATTTTGATAATATGGAATCTTCAGGGTGGGTTGAATATTCTGTAAATAATCACGAGTCGAAACGTTTTTCATGGGTCGATCAACCAATCGGACCAGATGGTACCGATACTTATACGCGAGTAGGTCATGATTTTGGAGAATTACTTGATTTTGAATTGGTGTTTGACGTCAGCGGAACCGACCTTGTTTTAGGTTGTTCTGAAGCAGATGTTGATATCTCATACTATTCCATTTTTTATGGAAATTTTGATAGTCAAAGTTTGACGAGTATTCCGGGTGCAGATCCCTCACAATACCCCGTTTATTACGATGCAGGTACTGATCCGGTAAATCTAACAGCAACGGTTGATATGTTAGGAGGCGATGATGCTCCAGATTACGTTCAAATTAGAGCGATAGGAATTAACCAAAACCGACTGGGCAACGGAGGTTTTTTGGTGCAAGACACGAGGGAAGAATGTATGTCGATTAAATACATGATCATTGATCTCGAAACAATGACCGCAACTGGGAATATGACGGTGAATAACGGAAATATTCCAGATATGAACTCTACCTTTACTTTTTCTGAATATGACGTCACCAGTGGTAGTTCAATCGTTGACGATGCCACTATACTAGGTGATGCTGACGGAAATATAACACCTCCAGATCAAATTGCAGTTTGTGATATGACACTGGAAATTACAGGTGATCAATTGATCATGACAAGGAGTGATGAACATGGTGCAGATTTTAATGAGATTTATTATGTCGAGTTTTTGAAATATTCTGATCAACCGTATACATCAAGCTTTTACATTACTAAAAATGCCTACAGTTCACCAACGGATATTAGTTTCGATACGGGTTTTTCAGATGACGGCGTAAGTGTTGATGGTTTTGTTGATTTTACAATTCCAGCGGGTAGTAAAAGAGGTTATCTCGAGATTCGAGCAAATGGTCTTTGGAGTCCCTATGATCTCTCGTATTATGAAGGTCCAGCTCCTTCAAATACGACCAGAACAAACGGTAACCAGATGTACGCTTTTACAGAGGTTAATTTCGATTTGGAAGAAACAACGGGGTATTTCGTCACGATCACGACTTCCACGGAGCAGCAATTGTATGCTTGGCAAGAGGTGCCTATTGATCCCGCTGTGGACATAACAGATTTGGACATTTATGGGCAGTTGCCGAATAATGATGAGCGTTTGAATTTCGAGATCATTGAACCTGATATTTTTCGTGTTCACTTAGAGAATGATAAGATAGCCTACGAAAGAATATTAAATATGTCTTTTTTGGGGTCTAAGGTGAACTTAGTGTATAGCACATTTGAGCAAAACCCTGATTTAACAACTGGATGTGATAGTGTGCACATGTCAATGGAAATTTGTAATTCTGGAGGAGCAGATTTAACGGTCCCTGTTCCGGTGTCTTTCTATACGGCTGATCCTTCGACTGATCCTGGGGCAATTTATTTACATACCACAATCTATGACCTCGATATCGAGCAAGGGCAATGTGAGACATTTGATTTTGCCATTGATATTAGCGCCTTAGATGGAGCCCTAACAGGAGATGTAACAATTGTGCTAAATGATGATGGTAGTTACGCTGGCGCTGAAGGAGAAGTGATTCCAGATACGTTTGATGCTGCTGATTTGCAAGCACAAGACAGCCCTGTTTTAGAATGTGAATATGAATTCAATATCATTTCTTCTTCTTATGAAATTGAATTACCGCCTGAACCAACGATTACATTTAATTCGGATTTATTTACGATTTGTCCAACCGATGAAGCAACAATTATTGCGGAGTCAATTGATGGAACTTTTGGCGAGATCACTTATGAATGGTCACCCGAGTTTGGCGATACAGACGATATCACAGTTTCACCAGATGTAACGACGTGGTATGTATTGACAATTGAGGATGAATGTCATGTGGTTTCCGATTCTGCTTTGGTTGAGATTGGTAGTGTAGATGTAGACGAAATCGTCATTCTTGATGCGGAAACTTGTGCAGATGTTCCGGGAATATTAGGTTCAATAACCATTCTGCCAGATGATCCAGGATGGACATATACTTTGACAAGTGGTCTGGATGTTTTTGGTCCAACTGGTGACAATGTGTTTCCTGATTTGGTGGGAGGGGTATTCTATTTGCTGAACATAACGGATGAGGAAGGATGCTTTTTAGATACCAGCATTTTTGTTGGTTTAGGAGATAATGCTGTAACAGCTGATTTTGTGTTGGATAGTTTGAGAGACGTATCCTGTTTTGGTGCCAATGATGGTGGTGCTTATGTCGAAAACATCAGTGGTGGTATATCAGAACCTTTCACTGTAATTTGGTCGACAATCATGGGTGTTCATGAAACAGCGCCGGGTATTCCCGATGGTGGTTTTGATGATATTGATAACCTATACGGTGGAGATTGGACAGTCACTATTCTTGATGATGCTGGATGCGCATGGTCAGCAGTTTTTGAAATTTATGAGCCAGACGAATTGGTCATCGATATTATCTTTAATAACCCATCTTGCTTTGGGTTTTCTGATGGATCTGTAACAGTCGATGCAACAGGAGGAAACGGCGGTAAAATTTACGAGATAACGGATGTGGACGGAAACATTTTAAATGTTGAAAATTCAAACACAGCTAATACGCTAGAAGAGGGCACGTATTATGTGACTGTTACAGACGAGAATGGATGCACGGCAAGCGGTTCTGTGGAGCTGAATCATCCAGATGAATTACAGGTTGATATTATAGTGATTGATCCACTCTGTTACGGTGATGAAACTGGCGTAGCTATAGCAGATACTGTCTTTAATTATACCGGTGCTTATGATAATGTATCTTACTATTGGGCACCAAACCCAATGGGTGAAAATGGATTGGGTGCAGATACGTTGACGAACTTGCCGGCAGGAGATTATATTTTGACTATTAATGATGAAAATGGTTGTTCAAAAGCAATTGATTTTACAGTTTCTCAGCCTGATTCATTATACCTCACAGAGTTTGGAACTTATCCAGCTTATTGTCGTTTGTATGATTATCAAAATGGTAATGGAGTTGTTTTTGGAGCTGCCGCTGGAGGTACACCTGATTATACATATCAATGGGATAACCTTTACGAAGAAACGTATTCAACTAACTCGACATGGGGTGGTCAAAACCCGGGAGAGTTCTTATTCACGGTTATTGATAATAATGGCTGCGTATTGTCGAGATCGATTGTGCTTGACTCGCTCAATCCACAAGCAGACTTTATAGTCAATTCTGATATTTTAAACGCGGATTTGCAAGGGACAGCACCTGTTGAGGTTTCATTTACCAATACATCTATGTATTTTGCTAATCCTGAAAACCCTTTAGCCGACACCTCTTTCTTCTGGAATTTAGATACATTGACGGCAGAATGGAAATTTACAGACAGTTATTTCTTTGAGCCAGATACCATCTATGGGGCGAGAGGTCAAAGTTATGAAGTGGAAGTATGTCTAATTGCGCAAAACAAAAATGGCTGTCAAGATACCGAGTGTAAAACGATCACAATTTATGAGCCGATTTCATTAGAGAACGTAAACATTTTTAGTCCTGACGGTGATGGTGTGAATGATGAATTGTCATTTGATTTTTATGCCAAATCGATATCAGAATTTGAATGTGTAATTGTAAACCGTTGGGGTGTTCAAGTGGGGCAACTGAATGCCATAGATGAAAGCTGGGATGGAACCGATAATAATGGAGATCCTTGTTCAGATGGGACTTACTTCTATACGTATACAGCCCGTGCAGATAACAGCACAATAATTCGAGGTCAAGGTATTGTGCAAATTGTGAGAAAATAATTCTTGCATGTCTGACTTATTAAAACAGGAGGTACTCGTCGAGTATTTCGACAAGGAGATTTTTGTTCAGAAAACGGCATTTCAAATTAATAAGGACCTAAACGGACTGTCGGATTATAAAGTTGATCCAGATTTTAATCAGGCACAGGAAAAGTCGCTAGACCATTTTTTGGATCTTCTCCAAACAGCATTACTCGATTTGCATGAAAAAAACCTTCTTCAACAGTTTGTATATGCCGTGGATTTACCCGAAAATCAATACTTAAAAACGCTCGCAGATGTCGACCTCAAAGAGTTAGCTTACCTTATCTTAAGAAGAGAGGCGAAAAAAGTATACCTCAAAATGAGATTCAGTGGTTCTGAAGGAGGGACTGGAACAGCTAAAAACATTTAGGATTACCGCAATTAATCGACTTTTTATATGATCGGTTCTTTAGATAATTTTTAAATTTGTGTGAATAGTTGCAATTGAACGAAAACAATGGACAAATTTACATTTGTCGGAAATGGTGATGTCAATGCCATTGACGATCTTTACGAGAGGTACAAAGAAAATCCAGAATCAGTAGACAGGGAATGGGCGCGCTTTTTTGAAGGCGTTGACTTTGTCAAAACAGATTTTGAAGCTGGAGAAAAAGGAATCCCGGAAAATTTCGAAAAAGAACTAAAAGTTCTTAAGCTGATTGAAGACTATCGCTTTAGAGGGCACCTTTTTACGCGAACGAACCCGGTTCGTGAGCGCAGAAAGTACGCGCCTACTTTGGATATCGAAAACTACGGGTTAGAAAAATCTGACCTGACAAATACCTTTCAAGCGGGCCTTGAAGTAGGATTGGGAGTAGTGACTTTACAAGAAATTGTAGATCATTTACAAGCTACTTTTTGCGAGTCTATCGGTATTGAGTTTGCTTACATCCGAGAGCCAGAACGCATTGAATGGATTAAGGATAGAATTGACTTAAAGAACCGACCAAAATTCTCGCAAGACGAGAAAAAACACATTTTTAGTAAAATTAGTTCAGCAACTATTTTTGAACAATTTTTAGCAAAAAAATATGTAGGTCAAAAGCGTTTTTCAATTGAAGGAGGTGAGGCCTTAATTCCTGCTCTAGATATCGTTATTCAAAAAGCGGGTGAACTGGGTGTGAAAGAAGTTGTAATGGGTATGGCCCATCGTGGACGTCTAAGTACTTTAGTAAATATATTTGAGAAAGATCACGAATCGATTTTCTGTGAATTTGACGGAAAACAATTTGATAGTGACGATTCTTTTGATGGTGATGTAAAATATCACTTAGGTTTTTCTACAGATGTAAAAACCATGAGTGGACAAGAAGTACATCTAACGCTGGCGCCTAACCCCTCTCATTTAGAAGCAGTTGATCCAGTTGTGCAAGGTATTGCTCGTGCTAAAATTGACGAATATCTTCACGAAGAAAAATCAATTATAACAGTTGCCGTCCATGGTGATGGAGCCATTGCAGGACAAGGTGTTGTTTATGAGGTAGTCCAAATGGCTCAGCTTGATGGGTATCGCACTGGAGGTACTATCCACATTGTTGTCAATAACCAAGTTGGGTTTACCACAAATTACCTGGATGCAAGATCCTCTACATATTGTACTGATGTAGCTAAAACAACCTTGAGTCCCGTTTTCCATGTCAATGGAGATGATGTTGAGGCAGTAGTGCAAGCAATGAGTATTGCTGTTGAATACCGCCAGCGTTTTAACAGAGATGTTTTTATTGATTTATTGGGTTACCGTAAGTATGGACACAATGAGGGTGATGAACCTAAATTTACCCAACCGAAACTGTATAAGTCAATCGCAAAGCACCCAAATCCTCGGAAAATTTATCTGGAGCAGCTGATGAAAGAAGGTGCTATGTCTGCAGCTGAAGGAAAAAAAATTGAAGAGGATCATTTGGCCATGTTGGACAAGTCATATGAGGCTTCTAAAAAACGAGAAAAGGCAGTTGTTTTAAACTTCCTAGAGGAAACTTGGGAAGGTTATAGACATGGTTCAATTGAAGACTTTGATCAATCGCCGAATACAAGTGTAGCAAAAGATAAATTAATAGACTTAGGTCAAAAGCTAGCAACACTTCCTGAAGATTTAAAATACTTTAGAAAGATTAAAAAGCTTTTAAATGACCGTCTTGACCAATTAAAAAATAACCGACTAGACTGGGGTATGGCAGAAATGTTAGCCTATGCCACCTTATTGGATGAAGGATATCCAGTTCGTATTTCAGGACAGGATGTTGAACGAGGCACATTCTCACATCGACATGCGGTAGTAAAAACAGAGGATGATGAACAAGAAATCATCACCCTGAACATGTTAAATGAGAAACAAGCGAAGTTCCATATATATAACTCACTTTTATCAGAGTATGGCGTGCTTGGTTTCGAATATGGATACTCATTAGCTAAGCCAAATGGTCTGACTATTTGGGAAGCTCAATTTGGAGACTTTTACAATGGTGCCCAGATTATGATCGATCAATTTATTTCTTCAGGAGAAGACAAATGGTTCGTGCAATCTGGGTTGGTGATGCTATTGCCTCACGGATACGAAGGTATGGGAGGAGAGCACTCTTCTGCTAGAATCGAGCGGTTTTTACAAATGTGTGCCGATTTAAACTGGCAAGTTTGTAATACAACTACACCAGCCAACCATTTCCATCTCTTAAGAAGACAATTGCATAGAGAGTTTAGAAAACCATTGGTTGTATTCTCTCCAAAAATGTTATTGCGTTATCCAAAAGCGGTTTCGACCTTGGGAGAAATGGCTGAAGGTCACTTCATGGAAGTTTTGGACGACAAGGATATAGATAAAGCTAAGATCGATACACTTGTATTGTGTTCAGGTAAGTTCTATTATGAAGCGAAAGTTGAGGCAGAGAAAAGAGGTGTTGAAAATGCAGCATTTATTAGAATGGAACAAATGTATCCATTCCCAGAAAAGCAACTAAAAGCAGTATTGGATACCTATTCAAATGCGAAAAAGAAAATATGGGCGCAAGAAGAGCCTGAAAATATGGGGCCTTGGTCTTATGTCGCAATGAAACTAAGAGGTGAGGCACTGGATATTGTATCTAGAAAACCGAGTTCTGCTCCAGCGGCGGGATCTAGTGAAACGCATAAAAGAAGATTAGAAGATTTATTCAATGGTCTGTTCCATAAAATTGCAGCCAAATAAAAACTGATAAAACAAACAGAACATGTCTGTATTAGAAATGAAAGTGCCCTCTCCGGGTGAATCTATCTCGGAAGTAGAAATCGCAACTTGGTTAGTTGAGGATGGCGATTATGTTGAAAAAGATCAAGCAATCGCTGAGGTTGACTCTGATAAAGCAACGCTAGAATTGCCTGCTGAAGAGTCGGGAATAATAACTTTAAAAGCGGAAGAAGGGGATGCTGTTGCCGTAGGTGCTGTTGTATGTCATATTGATACGGCTGCTGAGAAACCAGAAGGTTTTAGTTCGGCTGTTGCAGCAGAATCACAAGCGGAAGAAAAAGTAGCGGAAAAAGCTGTTCCAGCAGAACAACCAAAGCCAAATCCGGCTCCTGCTGCGACTAATGCAAGTAAAGAAACGTATGCCACAGGTCACGCTTCTCCTGCGGCTAAGAAGGTAATGGCAGAAAATGGTGTTTCGGCCAATCAAGTAAGTGGTACAGGCAAAGATGGTCGCATAACGAAACAAGATGTTTTAAGTGCAATGGCTGCTGGATTCTCTCCTGAAGCTGCTTCAGGTTGGGGCGGAACAAGAGATAAGGAACCGAAGAAAATGTCAATGCTGCGCCGTAAAGTGGCTGAGCGATTGGTAGCTGTGAAGAATGAAACAGCGATGTTAACAACCTTTAATGAAGTTGACATGAAACCAATCATGGACGTACGTGCAAAGTATAAGCAGTTCTTTAAAGAGTATCATGAGGTGAACCTTGGTTTTATGTCTTTCTTCACTAAAGCAGTGACTGAAGCATTGAATCATTTCCCAGCAGTAAATGCGCAGGTGGAAGGCAAAGAAATGATCATGCATAATTATGCTGATATAGGTATTGCAGTTTCTTCACCGAAAGGATTAATGGTACCTGTAGTGCGTAATGCAGAACAGATGTCCTTAGCTGAAATTGAGCGCGAAATTAAACGTTTGGCAATTAAGGCTAGAGATGGAAAGATCTCTCCTGATGAGATGACAGGTGGAACCTTCACCATAACCAATGGAGGTGTTTTTGGATCAATGTTATCTACACCGATTATTAATCCTCCGCAATCAGCTATCCTAGGAATGCACAATATTGTTGAGCGTCCGGTTGTAGTTGACGGAGAAATAGTGGTAAGACCAATTATGTATCTGGCATTATCTTATGACCACAGAATCATTGATGGAAAAGAATCCGTAAGCTTCTTAGTGAAAGTAAAAGAAATGTTAGAAAACCCTGAAAAAATGATTTTCGGTGGAAAAGACCCAATAGAAGTATTACTTGGGTTATAAAAAACGTAATATTAAGAAATAAATTAAACGTCCTCAGTGTAAAATTGAGGACGTTTTTTTATGCATTTATCAACGGAATTTTTATCTTCGGTGAGCATCATCATCAATGCTGTTTATATTACTTAATTATTTAAATATGCAAAGAAGAGTATACCAGTTATTGAGCTTTATGATTGTGGCAATCATTATGGCGTCTTGTGCTTCAACTAATGATGTTGTAAGTGACCGTAGAATTCAAAAAAGAAAATACAACAAAGGATTCTTTTTTGATTTTGACAAAAAATGGGGAAAAAGTGGTCAAGAAATTGACGCCATTGCTCTTGATAATAATGAAGATGCGCAAAAGAAAGTTCAGAATGAAGTAGAGGCTTCAACGCTAGCTGAAACTGCAAGTACTGAAGTAAAGGAAGAAGCAATTATTCCAGTTCAAAATGTCGAGAAAGTAGCGTCAAGTTTCGAAAAATCGATGGCTTTGGATAATGAAATATTGAGTGATTCAGATGCTAAAGAGGTTAATGGTTTACAGCGCGAAGGCGCAGGTGGCTTGAAAGCACCCGTAAAGGAATTGCATCAAATCAAATCGAAAAGACCTGCTTCTTCGAGCTCAAATCAAGGGTCAGATGTACCACTTGTACTGCTCATTATTTTAGCATTTCTAATTCCATTCTTAGCCGTGGGTTTATATACGGATTGGGATCTAACAAAAACACTGATCGCACTTTTATTGACTATCTTATTTTATCTACCAGGTTTAATCTATGCCTTGTTAGTTATTTTTGATGTCGTCTAACTTAAATTGAAAGTATACACAAAAGACCGGCTCCTTATTTGGACGCTGGTCTTTTTTTTGTCAATTGATTATGCAATAATACTTACCAGGCAGTGCCTGCACTGACCCACGCATTTCCAAATTAAAAATAGTAAGTGCAACATCTCGAGGTGCCAAACCACTATCATGACCTAATCGATCAATATGAAGAGGTTCGTTGTTTGATCGAAGGAGGCGATAAAGCTTTTCCTCGTCTTGGGTTAAAGCGTCGAAGATATTCGTCTGTGCGATTTGTTCTTCCTTGGAGTCAGCTTTCCAATCCATGACTTCCAAAAAATCTTCAACACCTTGCAATAGATGCGCTTTGTTTTGACGAATAAGTTGATTACATCCACTTGAATAGGCATCATAAACGCTTCCGGGGACAGCAAAAACTTCGCGGTTATAAGAGTTAGCCATATTTGCTGTGATGAACGATCCGCCTTTGATGCCACTTTCTACAACAATGGTTGCTTCACTCATGCCGGCAACAATTCGATTACGTCGAGGAAAGTTGGAGGGCTCGCCAGGCGTTTGACTCATAAATTCAGTTATTAATCCACCATTTTTTAGCATTTCTTTAGCAAGTCCACGATGAGCAGCTGGATAAATAAAATCTAGACCATGACCCAATACTGCCATTGTTGGTAATCCTTCTTTAATTGCTGATTCGTGAGCAATACGGTCAATTCCATGGGCTAATCCGCTTATGATTTGTAATGGTTGGGTATTGATGTCCTGAACAAATTTTGAAGTAAAACGACGTCCATACGCAGTTGCTTTTCGGGTACCAACAATGGCTAAATTTCGAAGGTTAAAATCAATATCTCCTTTGGAGAATAATATCAGAGGAGAATCTTCACAAAACTTCAACGCTGCTGGATAATTGTCCGATTTATAATAATGATATTGAATATCATTTTTTTCCATAAAATCGATTTCAATTACCGCACGATCAATCGCAGCTTCTCTATTATAATGACTTATTTTTTTCTCTGATACACATAAAATTTCTGCCAATTCTCGAATTGATTTTTCGAAAAATGGGCGCGGGCCTCCAACACGAGCAAGTATTTCCTTGATACGTGTAATGCTTAATTTATTAAAGTGGGCCAGGGCTATTTCATATACTTTTTCATCCACACACCAAATATATGATTAATTTCTGATCAACAAAAAGACGAATTATTAATTATCAGCTTTTACCTTTTTTGCAATAAATTCAACTTTAACACTCCGATTTAAAATGGTTGTCTGTTTTTTTCAAATGCACTGTTTTGGGTGAATGCGCGATTTTGGCATGATTTTTTTGGTTTATTTTCGTACATTTGAATGCGGTCGAAAACAATCGCAAATGCTAGGTGGAACTAGCAACAAGTAAACGAGAGCATGTTAAAACAAACGTTAAGTCAAAAACTTCTTCAAAAGTTATCTCCCCAGCAGATTCAATTGATGAAATTGCTGCAAGTTCCTACTATGGAGCTGGAGCAAAGAATAAAAGAGGAGATTGAGGAAAATCCGGCACTAGAGGAAGGGCGTGAAGAGTCTGATGCGGATAATTATGAAGATGATCATGATTCGGATGATTATGACGATCAGCAAGATTTTGACATTAATGATTATCTAGACGAAGACCTTCCCCAATATAAAACTTCGGTTTCTAATGCTGGAAAAGATCAGGATGAAAAAGCCGTGCCTATTTCTGGAGGAACTTCTTTTCACGAAATTCTAGCAAGTCAGTTAATGCTCCGTAAATTAACGGAAAAGGAAAAGGTAATTGCCGATAATATCATTGGAAATATTGATGATGATGGATATCTGAGAAGAGAAATTGAAGCGATTGTAGATGATTTAGCTTTTTCTCAAAATGTCATGACAACAGAAGAAGAAGTTGAAGATGTCTTGTTTATTATTCAGGATTTTGAACCAGCAGGTGTTGGTGCTAGAGATCTAAGAGAGTGTCTCTTACTGCAATTGGAAAGAAAGCATCACGGCAATATAGCAACCTATACAGCTAAGAAAATATTGGAGAAAAGCTTTGATGAATTTACCAAAAAGCATTACCAAAAAATAAAGGCGAAATTCGAAATCAATGATGAGGATTTAAAAGAAGCAATTGATGAAATTGTAAACCTAAATCCAAAGCCCGGAAACTCGTTGAAAGAATCAACGAACTCTAAAAATATTCAACAAATTATCCCTGATTTTATCTTAACGGAAGAAGATGGGGAACTAAGTCTTTCTTTAAATTCACGTAATGCGCCGCAATTGAAAGTGAGCAAGACATACGAAAATATGTTGCGTGGTTATTCTGAAGGGGCAAAACGTACAAAATCAGATAAAGAAGCGGTGCAGTTTGTCAAACAAAAACTGGATGCTGCTAAATGGTTTATTGATGCAATTCAACAACGTCAACATACACTTTTGTATACGATGAGAGCAATAGTTGATTATCAGCATGAATATTTCCTATCTGGTGATGACACGGATCTTAGACCAATGATTCTAAAAGATATTGCAGATGTTGTAGAAATGGATATTTCAACTATTTCAAGGGTTGCCAATTCAAAGTATGTGCAGACGCCTTATGGTATCATGTCATTAAAGTATTTTTTTTCAGAGTCTTTATCTACGGATTCTGGAGAGGAGGTCTCTACGCGAGAAGTTAAAAAGATTTTGCAGGATGCAGTTGACGCTGAAAACAAAAAGAAACCTTTAACCGATCAAAAGTTGACTGACTTGCTGAAAGAAAAGGGGTATAAAATTGCAAGACGAACGGTTGCAAAGTATCGTGAGCAATTAGATATTCCTGTGGCTAGGCTAAGAAAAGAATTATGATCGCAAGGCAATTCTTTATTTCTCTTTCTTATATTTTTCATCCGGTACTCATGCCCTTTTTGGGATTATACTTGCTGTTTAATTTAGAGACCTTACCCGTTTCGTATAATCGCACGGATGCGCTGTTTTATTTTCCTGATCAGGCTAAAACGTATATTTATTTGATCATCGGTATTTTAACCATTTTGGCGCCTTTATTGAGCTTGTTTATTATGTATTATAATAAGATTATTACTTCGATGCATTTGGGTAATAAAGAAGAACGTGTATATCCTTTTATACTAGTATCTTTTTATTATTTCCTTTCCTATTATTACTTGCGTGTTCAAATTCCTGAAGAATTAAGTCACCCCGCTTTGGTAGGGTTTTCGTTTGGAATCCTAGTCTTGTTTTTGGCTTGTTTTATTATGAATTTTTATACGAAAATCAGTCTGCACGCTGCAGGTATTTTCGGGTTGTCAGGCTCTTTGTTGGCCTACAGTCAAACGCAATTACCTCCTTTCGGTGTAGAGCATCCTACGAATATCTATTTTATACTTTACCTACTATTGGTTGCTGGCTTGGTGAGCAGCGGTAGGCTCTATTTAAAAGTTCATAAATTATCTGAAGTTATTTGGGGCGCTGCTTTTGGTTTTGGCATTATGTATGCAACTGTTAAATACGGTTTGTTTATTTAGTGAATAATTTTTGTCAAGAGAACTTTTGCAATCAATCAAACCTATTAAATTTGACGTCGTTAAACAATTAGTTGAGTACAATGATGAAAAATATAAAATATTGGATCATAGCAACAGGCTTAATAATGACCTTAGCAGCGTGTGGATTAGGAAAAGATGGATCAGAAGATGTTCCTTCAGGGGGCTTTAACCTTTTTAGTGTTGAGCAAGATAAAGAATTGGGTGCACAAGTAGCTGCTGAACTTGAAGCAAATCCGGCTGAGTATCCAGTACTAGACTCAGCATCAAATGTCGCTGCCTACAAGTATATCTATGGTATTCGTGATAAGATTTTAGCAACAGGTAAAGTTACCCACAAAGATGATTTTTTATGGCAGGTGCGCATCATTGATAATGATACAACGCTAAATGCTTTTTGTACACCAGGTGGTTATATCTATTTTTATACAGGTATTATTAAGTATTTAGAGAACGAAGCGGAACTTGCAGGTGTTATGGGCCACGAAATGGGTCATGCTGATTTAAGACACTCGACACGTCAAATGACAAAAATCTACGGTGTGCAAATCTTAGCAGCTGCAGCTTTAGGTGAGCGAGAAGCTCTTAAACAGATTACAACCGGACTCATTGGTTTAAAATTTAGCCGCTCTCATGAAACCGAAGCCGATCGTATGTCTGTTGAGTATCTTTGTGCAACAACTTGGCCTGCTGACGGTGGTGCCGGTTTCTTTGAGAAAATTGAAGCGCAGGGTGGTGCTGGTGTTCCAGAATTTATGAGTACGCATCCAAGTCCAGATAATAGAATTGAAAATTATCACAAATGGGCCAAGGAAAGTAACTGTCCTGGAAATGATAATGGCGAAATGAGCTTCAGAGAATTCCAAGCTTTGTTTGATTAAATCAACCCGCTATTTTTTCTTATTGAAGTGCGATTTTTTTAGTAGCAGCAAAGTCTGATTGGTAAATAATATTTACAATATAGACGCCGGTTAGATCAAAAGGAAGATCAATACGATTGCTGCCATCGAATGTTTCTCGATAAACAATCTGGCCGGATAAAGCGGTAATCAAAACCTCATATGGTTCATCAATAGTTGTTTCAATATTTAAGGTATGCGCATGACTAAAAATGTAGAATGCAGGAATCTTTTCCAATGGCTCTTCCTCAAGATAAAGCGCTGTATTTAGCGCTTCTCCTAGTTCAGTAACTTTCGCATAATTGCATGATACCTTACCATTATTCTCAAATGATACTGTTGCAATAGCTCGTATATATTTGATATTAAACCCGCTATTATCTACTTCAATAACTGTATTATTCTTGCTTGATTGAATAGGTGTCCATCTGCTGCCGTCAATGGATGTATAATAAACGACATGCTCAATGATAGCATGATGTAAAACGTCAAAATTGAAGAGTAAACTAAAGGTTTCTACATTAGCGAGATCATCCATTTTTTTAGTCATCGATAAATCATAGTTTCCGCCAAATTCAGAGAAAAAATAAGTACCATGATCGTCAAATTCAATAGCGTCAAGAGCTGTATGCGGGGAAACGTACCATCCGTCAAAATTTTGACCCGAATTTTGGCCACATTCTAATAATGTAGTTTGTGAAAATATTGATAATGATCCGGTCATTATCAAGAGTGTTAAAATAGACCTTGCCATGATGTGATGTTTTTTAAACATAACAGCAGGTGCAATTTTTCGTTACAACCAACTGTTAGCAGAAGGACTATTTAGTAGTTGATTTATTACGCAACCAACGAGGTAAAAGAATCGATCCGATAAGCAAATAAGGGTAATAAGAAAGAGTCCTCCATAAAATGGCTAGCGTTGCTCCAGTAACAACTGTTTTTGCGGTATAGTCAACGAATAATTCGGAGAATACATACTCTGCCATTCCACTGCCTCCAGGTGTTGGTGTTACCAGCATAGCTAACCACATCAATAATTGACGGGCAAGAATAATTAAATGGTCCATCAAACCAAGCGAAATGAATGCGTACAGAACAAAGTTGAGGACTAAAAAACGAGCGATCCAAGAGAATACGGTGGAACCAAAAACAGATAGCCAGTATGTCCAAGAATAGGACCGAAATTCTTTAGATGCAATGATAATGTCTCGACCAAAAGCCTGCGCTTTCTGTTTTCTTTTACGCAGAAAAGGCAACTTATATAAAAGATTGACGATTGCTTGAATAAGGCGTGGGGAATAAAATACACTCAGGATAAACACTAACGTCAATAAGAAAATAATACCGTAGGCAATCCAAAATACAGATAATCCTCCATCGGCAAGCCACGCTAAATCGGTTGGAAAAAGGGATTGAAATGAAATACTGAATAAGATGAGCGGAATGAACAGTAAATAAAATAAATTATCGAAAATAAGCGTGATGATTACGATGGCCGTAGAACGACCAATGGGTATTTTTTCACGTTCCAGAATAAATAGAGCAACTGCAGAACCACCGACAACACCCGGTGATAAAGCCGAAGCAAACTCCCACAACATGATGGTGTTAAATGCTTGCTTCCAACTCAGTTTATTGTCGGTTAGTATTCGAATACGAATTATATAAGCGAGGTCACGAACGCCCATCATCATCAGTCCTAAAAACAATAAACCAATTGTATCGAGAGTCCAAGATTTATCCAGTATACTACCTTCGCTTGAGTCAAATTCTTGCCAATAAATGAATCCAGTTATAAGCAGACATATAACGATCGCAAGCAAAACGCGCTTACCGTTTAAGAAACTTTGTATGCTGGATTGACTTTTCAAACTGTCCCTATTCGAGAATAGTTGAAGTTACGAAATCCGTCAATTATTCGCTCGATATAAAGGTAACTTCTATACGACGGTTTAGATCTCTTCCCCATTTATAACGATTAGGAGCTATGGGCTGCTCTGAGCCGTGCCCTTTAAATGATAAACGATCTGTTGGAACACCTTTTGAGACCAAATAGTCATAAACAGCTTTTGCGCGCTCTACCGATAGAATAATATTTTTGTCTTCAATGCCAGAAGCATCAGTATAGCCATCTATTTTCAGCGAAAGAGCTGCATTTTCTTTGAGATAAATAGCTAGTTTATCAAGTGTTTCAATGCTTTTTCCTGCTGTGGGTAGTTCAGAACTGCTCGAGGCAAATATCAATTCATCAATGATGTATGAATTGCTGCGTATGCTGTCACTTTCAAAAAATAAGGATAGGTATGAATCGTGAATTTCTTCATTTGATTTAACTCCTTGATCATAACCCTTTTCATCAACCAAACGTTCTGAACTATGAGTCGTTTTGTTTACGATTTTGATTTCAATTCTCCGATTCCCCTCACGTGTTGATTTATACCGATTGCTGTAAATTGGTTTTTCCGGGCCATAACCTTTATACGTAATACGAGATGTATCATAACCTGAATTAATTAAATGATCATATACAAATTTTGCCCGCTTTTTAGAAATGGCAACATTCTTCGCGTAACTACCTGAGTTGTCCGTATACCCTCCTACCTCAATAATAAGGTTTGGATCATGATTTAATGCTTTTTTTAGGTATACGACATCTGGATTATTGGCAATATTAGAAAACGTTGTCTTACCCGGACCAAATTTTACATTATACATCACAATTTGAAAACCAACGGGTATAGCCTCTGGAACGACCACTAGATGCTCCAGTTCAATATGTAATTGGGTACTGTCAATATTTTCAGGAAGTGGTGGACATAGACATTCTTTTAAAGAATCCGAAATCATAAATTCTGGGTAGGGCTCAAATTTCTTAATCCGTTCCCTTTGTGTTTGATATCGTGGACTCGTATTCGCTCCGTCTGTTCCTAAATCCCAATAGTTAACGGCATCCCAATCCGAATAATCACAGAATTGTTTCAAAATAACCGCAGCAATAAACCCAGAAGCATGCCATCCATTCCAGCAATGTAAGTAAACAGGTCCAACTGAAGGCTGTGTTGCCGATTCATAGGTAGACTTTAACATGTCGTAAACATGTGTCGAGTCATAATAATCCCGTTGTTCGTAAACAAGCCGATTCAATGTTGAATCAATGCATTGGCAGGTGTCACCCAAAGGTGATTCTTCAAAATTTTCTCGATAGAGGTAAACACCTTTTGAAAAACCTTCTTGACAAAGGCCATGCATCCCGTCTAATGGGATGGGATTGTGATTATTGCGTTTGTCCGTTTTATGATAATAATTATTCGCCCCTCCTCGATAAGCAACACCGTGTAATATAGGTCGCATATTTCTGGTTCCGTATAAGCTGTCAAAACCATTTCCTTTGTTGTCCGTGACCTTGTACATTAAATCTGTTTCGGAATAACGGTTTTTGTAGAATGAATAATTCAAATCAATTGCGGGCGGCGTTTTCAGTAAAGAATCGATTGAAACGACTGCACCCGAGTCTACAATAATTTCGGTCGCTAATCCAACCCTAATGGTGTCTTTTGATCCATTCGTTGTTTGGCCCAAAACCCATGGACTCATCAATAAAAGAAAGGTTATGTTTAATATTTTCCGCACAATCTGTAAAGTTAAGTTCAATAGGACATTTTAAAGCAAAGGACGTGCTAAAGTTTTACACAGCTTATTTTTTGTAAGAATTTGATTATAATTCGTTACCGCATTTCTTTGATGAAGCTTATTTTTTTTTACCACCTTTACTTCGAACTCGTTTAAATGAGTAAGAAGATATTTGTCATAAGCGGTTTGGGAGCAGATCACGAGGTTTTTCACAAACTCGATCTTCCTGGGTATGAATTGATCCATATAAAGTGGGTGGAAACAAAAAAAAATGAATCGCTAGCTGCATATGCAACAAAATTGCTGCCGCAAATCACAGAAGCAAATCCGATCGTTATGGGGCTATCGCTTGGTGGAATGTTGGCTTTAGAAGTGTCTAAACAAATCCAAACAGAAAAGATTATTTCTCTTTCTTCGGCAATCGGTTATGACGAAATTAGCTTGGTATTATAAAATGGCGGGTTTTTTAAGAATGCAATACTGGTTACCAATCTATGCATTTGCAAAAGGAAATCGATTTACAAATTGGTTATTTGGTGTTAATACCTCTGCAGATAAAGCTGTGCTGCAACGCTTATTTGATCGCCTAGAGCGTGATTTTTTATACTGGGCATTAAACGCCGTTCTCAATTGGCATAAAAATGAAAAACCGACCAATATGATCCGAATTCATGGGACAGCGGATTTGGTATTACCGCTCAGAAAAAACACCGATTATGACTGGACGATTGAAAAAGGCACACATTTAATGTTATTAGATAAATCAGAGGAGGTTTCAAAAGCTATCATTAATGCCTTGAAATAAAGGAAGTTTCTTATTTTGTGAATTCAAAAAATATGCTGTGAAACTTTTAGGATTTTTATCACTACTTATTATATCATCCGCAGTCAGCTTTGGTCAGTCTAAATTTGGAAAAGTGAAATGCGACTCTTTTGAAGTTGCCGCTGCAAATACCGATATAGCTTTAGTCTATAAGAAAGGAAAAGTTGGAATATATAATAAGGCTGCGGCTAACTATCTTTTTAAACGGTCAGAAGGTCCGATTCTTCATTTACAAGGAACAAAGACATTTTTAAAATTAAGTACGGGCAATCTTGAAGCCTATTCTTTGAATGAAGATGCTACAGCGTTGGTTATTGAAGGAAGAGCAAAAGATGAAATATTATTTCAAGGTAAATTTGGAGAAAAACCGAATTTCCGCATTGATGGTAACCTGAATGGGAAAGAAGGTAAGGCGTATAAGTCAATTTTTGATACGCGTTCTAGTGCGCCGATAAATTACGGTGCAAAACGAATTAATAAAAACCTTATTCTTATTACGAATAATCGAAAAGAAGAATTTGACCCATTTGCAGAACCTTTAAAAAGTATAATCGACCCTAAGAAAGACTCCACGGTAACAGATCCAGAGTCAGGGAATATAATGGCCGTTTATCCGCCATCAAAACCTGGACATAATCGATCAGGTATTTATAACCTCAAAACTAAATCTTGGTTTGTGCTTCCTAAGTATTCAGCTATCAATGAGTTGTCCGATGGATTTGCGCTAGAACGTCTTAGTGATAATGGTTTAGTCTATTCTTTCTTGAAAATGAATGGTCAATATATGTTAAGAGATATTCCGTTCGAAACTATAAAATCAAATGAAAAGGAATTATTGGCGCTGTTAGGTGTAGCGCAAATTGATTTATACGCTGCAGCGAATCAATTACACCCGATTAACTTCTTTAATCGCCCTGCTCAATACCATTTAGTGCGTCATTTTAATAATAAATACCAACTGGTTAACCTTCAGAAAAAACTCAATTATGTGACCCAACCGAAAGATATGATGACTTATAATCGTGATTTTAATTATTTCATCTGGATAGAAAACGATTCCATTTATTTTACGCAAAATGCATTACAATTAGCGCTGCCGATGGGTGCAGGCAAGATCGTTCTTACCCAAACAGATCCGCTGAATCGCAAGAGTTTTGAATTATTTGGAATGATTAATAAGGATACGGTCTATCAAAAAGAAATGGGTGATTTCGGTTTGTTTAAAGAGGATCGTAATCTATCTATTGAGGTAGATGCAACCAATAAAGATGAAGTGATTATTAGCAACCAACGGTTATACTCTACTTTTGATGAGTTGAAAGAAATCGATAGAGAAGAAGGCTTTGTGGATGAGCTCATTGAAGGGTATAGCCCAAAAAGCATGGAGGTTGAATCTTCTGCGATCTGGAAAAAAGAAAACGGTACATGGATTAAGAAAACAGTCGACTATGCTGGAATTACCAGGCTGCCTTATGGCTATTTGGCTAAAACGGGAGCCTATGCTGAAAATGACGAACGCGGAAAACGTTTGGTAAATATTAATGCACATTATTTAGTACTCAATAAAGAGTATAAAGCTATTCCTTATCTGGATGTTTATGATTTTGATAATGCTGAATTACTTCCTTATGGTTTAGTATTGTGTTTAAACAATAGGTGCGCCTTTGTAAGTAACGACGGCGTTCTATTAACGAAGTTTGAATGGGATGATTTCAGTTTAGAGGGAGGGAAATTAAAAGCATTGCGCTTTGCACATGAAGGTGCAGATGAATTTCTTTGGGAAGAACGCGAATGGTTAGATTCAACCGCTTTCTTTGATTTGCCTAAATAATATTAGATAATTCCCGTCCACTTGAATACCAATTCAAAGCTGTCCTATCCCAAGGATTCAAAAAACTTTACGACCTTTGCGGCTGTAAATAGGAAAGATGATCATAGAGATAGGTGATAAACTGGTGTCGGGCGAAATATTTGAAAAGGAATTCGTTTGTAACTTAAATGCTTGTAAAGGGGCATGTTGTATAGAGGGTAACGAGGGTGCACCGTTGCAACAAGGGGAGATTGATTTATTAGAAAAACATCTCGAAGCGATTAAGCCCTATATGACAGAGGGTGGTGTCAAGCAGGTTGATACGAAGGGTGTCTTTTATATGGATCGTGAAAACGAACCAGTGACGTCACTGGTGAGAGGGAAAGAATGTGCTTTTGTTTTTTTCGACGAAAAAGGAATAACAAAATGCGCAGTTGAACAAGCGTATCGCGATGAAAAAATCCCGTTTAATAAACCGATTTCTTGCCATCTTTATCCAATACGTGTAAAAAAGTATAAATCGTTTACAGCTTTAAATTATGATAAATGGCCCATTTGCAAAGATGCTTGTGCGTTAGGTGAGGAATTAGGTGTGCCTGTTTATCGTTTTTTAGAGGAGCCACTCAAAAGAGTATATGGTGTTGCGTTTTATACAGAGTTAGAAAAAGCGGCAGAGGCTTTAAAAGAACAAAACAAAAAATAAATCTAGGTTGGATTTTACTTTTCCCAAATCTCAGCGGTTAACCGGCAAAAAAGAAATTGATGCCGTTTATAATGATGGAAAGACACTCAAGAAGTATCCATTCGTTGTCAAATACCTACGCCCCGTTGAAATGGAAAAGGAATGCCTTAAAGGTGTTTTTGCTGTGCCAAAAAGACGAATACCTCGCGCTGTAAAACGAAACAGGATAAGACGAATGTTAAAGGAGGCTTATCGCTTAAATAAACATCTGTTAGAGGAAGCGCTTGGTAAGAATAATCAAAAGATGGCATTATTTTTCGTGTATACAGGGAAAGAAAATGTGACTTATCATCAGCTTGAAGAAAAAATACGATTAATTTTAAAGGAGCTTTCAGCAATAGTTTCAGACACTGAGCAATAGATAAAATATGGGTAGAGTTAAAATATTGATTTGGTTTTTTCTTTTTTTGGTTGGAGGGGCGGCATTTGCTCAACCAGAACTAGAAGAACAACAGGATGCAGATTTTGAAATAGTAAAAAATCTAGAGCTCTTTGAATTAGTGTATAAAAACATTGATCTTAACTACGTTGATGAACCAAATTCAGGAGAGCTCATTAAAGCAGCAATTGATGCTATGCTCAAAGAGTTGGATCCTTATACAACGTATATTCCGGAGTCAAGAATCGAAGATTTTAAGTTGATGTCCACAGGGCAGTATGGTGGCATCGGTGCTATAATCCGACAAAAAGATGATCGTGTTATTATAATCGATCCCCATGAAGGTTTTCCGGCAGAGAAAAATGGCTTGAAAGCTGGTGATGTTTTCTTAGAAATAGATGGAAAGGACGTGACGAGCTTTTCAACTTCGGAAGTATCTTCAAAATTAAAAGGGAAACCGGGCACAGAAGTAGAGTTGACGATTGAAAGAAATGGTGAGAAAATCAAAAAAACCTTGAGTCGTGAAGAAATTAAATTTAGTCCGGTACCTTATTACGGGATGTTAAATGAGGATGTTGGATACATCAAATTGAGTTCATTCACACAAACGGCAGGTTCAGATGTGCTCGAGGCATATCGTGATCTAGAAGGAGATCAAGGTATGAAAAAATTGGTTTTTGACCTGCGTGGTAACGGAGGAGGACTAGTCGTTGAAGCCGTCAAGATTGTCAATATGTTTGTTGATCGTGGAACAGATATTGTCTCCATCAAAGGTAGAGATGAATCAGTGAACCGGACTTATACCGCTCAATTAAAACCAACGGATACAAAAATTCCAATTGTTATGCTTGTCGATGGTGGATCAGCTTCAGCTAGTGAGATTGTTTCAGGAGCACTGCAAGATTTGGATCGAGCTGTGATTTTGGGCCAAACGACGTTTGGAAAAGGTCTCGTCCAACGTCCATTAGACTTAAAATACAATGCCAAAATTAAGGTAACCATAGCCAAGTATTATACACCAAGCGGCCGCTGTATTCAAAAACTAGATTATTCTAATCGTGAAGCAGGAGATCGTGCGGATGCTATTTCAGATTCATTGCTTCAAAAATTTAGAACTAAAGCTGGCCGTGAGGTAATAGATGGCAGAGGGATAGATCCGGATGTAAAAATGGATGAAAAAGAATTTTCGATTTTAACAGCAACTATTGTATTAAATGACATCATATTTGATTTCGCGACTAAATTTCAACGCGAAAACGAAACCATTGCAGATGCCAAATCATTTGAGATAACTGATAAGATTTATGCCGACTTTGTGGATTATGTTTTAAAACAAGATTTCGAATATATAACGGAAAGCTTAGCTCTTTTAGAGGAATTAGAAGAAAAAGCCGCTGAGGAAGATAATTATGAAACAGCTAAAGTCGAATTTGAAGCATTAAAAGAAAAAATGAAACCTTCAAAAGAAGCCGATTTAATAAGGTATAAGGACGAAATTATCCCGCTGCTAGAGGATGAAATTATCGGCCGATACTATTATCAAAAAGGAAGGATTATTCACGGATTAAAAAATGATGAATTTATTTCATCTGCCATTGAAATATTGAACGATAATCCACGTTATAAAACCATACTAAACCTGGAAAACTAACCAATGTTTGATAAATGGCTTAACCTCCCTGCCCATTTATATCTTAAATTAACGGCCCTCACGATTCTCACAGTCGGTATTGCATTGTCGAATGTGTTAATGAGCATTGGAGCAATATGGATTATTGCCAACTGGTTAATTCAAGCTGATTTCAAAAATTATTGGGTTCGATTCAAAAAGGCTCCTGCTGCTTGGTTTGTCGTAGGTATATTTTTCTTTTTAATAATCTCTTTGTTGTGGAGTGAAGATGTCCAGTATGGGTTTAAAGATTTACGTGTAAAACTTCCTTTTATTGTCATTCCGCTCGTTTTAGCAACTTCAGCGCCACTCAAGAGAATTCATTTCCGTTATTTACTTTATGTCTTTTTAGGAATTATGGTCATTACCAGTATCCTAAATGTTATTCATTATCATGCGATTGCCGATGAACAACCTGATATTCGCGAAATGTCCTGGTTTATTTCTCATGTACGCTACGCCGTTCTAACAAATTTCGCTTGGATAACTGCTTTGTATTTGATTCGGAGAAAAAACGCAATAGTGTTGAATTTTTTACTCATTATTGTAGCATTATGGATGGTTTATTATCTCTATAAGTCGCAAGTGATTAATGGTTATATGTTGTTTCTTCTCCTTATCGGAGTAGCTTTATTTTATATGGTGCTGAGAATAAAGAATAATGGCATCAAATATATTTCGATTGTTGGTGTTTCTATTAGCGTTTTATTAGCAGCTTGGTTGGCAAATTCCAAATGGAACGAGATGAATCATTGTGATAAAATTCAGTTTAGTCAACTTGAGTTGTACACCCCAAATGGGAATCCGTATTTTCACGATACGTTGCACACGCAAAGAGAGAATGGCAACTATGTGTGGTTATATGTCAATCAGGAAGAAATGCAAGAACAATGGGAAAAACGTTCTGCAATTCCATATGATTCCCTTGACCTGAAAAATCAACCGATGTTCGGAACCTTAATGCGTTATTTAACTTCCAAGGGAGAACGGAAAGATTCAGTCGGTGTTGTAAACCTTTCTATGCAAGAGGTAAACAACATTGAAAAAGGACAGACTTCCGTTAAAAAGGATGCGGGTCTTGTGTCCCGATTAGAAGCTTTCATTGTTGAATATAATATCTATCAGGATGGAGGTGATCCTAATGGAAACTCTTTCAATCAGCGAATAGAGCACTTAAAAGCAGCTCAATATATTATTAATGAAAAATGGCTTTGGGGGGTGGGTGTCGGAGATGTGCCGATGACTTTTGAAAAGGCTTATATTGAAATGAATTCGCAACTGTCTCTTGAAAATCGTCACCGTTCGCACAACCAATTTTTGACGATATGGGTCGCACTCGGATTGATTGGATTCCTGGCTTTTCTAATGCTGTTTATTGTTCCGTTTTTTGAAATCAAACAAAAAGACTTTTTTATGGTCCTATTCTTATTTGGTTTATTCTTCTCATGCTTGTTTCAAGATTTTATCGAAACGCAAGCAGGGGTGACCATATTTGGACTTTTCTATGGTCTGGCCATTTATCGAGAATCTGAAATACAAGATGTTATATGATATAGGACTATTCATTATCCGTCAATTCATAGATCAACGCCGCTTCATCATCATAAAACCCTTCCATTCTGAGGTAATCTGCTTTATCAACCAACCAACGACTGATGGCTAGTTTATTTCCGTTGATGTACAAGCGATGATTTTGGACAGTTACCTCCTCTTTTGTTTCAAATTGATAATACTTTCGTTCAATTCCAAAAAAACCATTGACACGAATTTCATTTTCGGTATAGGTCGCGTAGGGATATTTCATCATGCCCCATCCAATAGAAAAGATTAAAACGGCTGCTAGCAAATTGTAAAGGACGGTCAAATCGTTAAGAATATAAG
>JAURQI010000052.1 GCA_030836155.1 Crocinitomix sp. | reverse complement strand
ATTTTCTGTGTATTGAATGTACTTGAATGCAGCATGTTGATCTTTGATTAAAGTGATATGCTCATCCATAACGTGTTGTGTTGAGCCATCATTCACTAAAATCAAATCAATAGAAACCCCGCCTTTTTCCTCAAGATTCTTTATTGAACTTACCACTACTTTTTCCCACCCTATTGGCGGATTAAAACAAGGTAAAACCAATGATATTTTATTGTCAGAATTAATAAGGTCAGCTTTTCAAAAACAAAAAAACACAAATTAACTGAATTTATGCGGTTGGAGGAGAAATTCTTTCAGAATTCAATCCCATAAACCGGCTTAACGTTTTGATCTAAATTCGTATTTTCGAGCAAAATTAGGCACGCATTAAATATGGTTCGATTTATTGTTGGAATAACGGGTGGTAGTGGAGTTGGCAAAACCACACTCATCAATCTATTATACAAAGAATTTCAAGGTCGCGTATCTACTTTTTCACTAGATAATTATTATCGTCCTAAGGAGGAGCAAATAAAAGATGAAAATGGAGTCATCAATTTTGACTTGCCAACTGCGTTGAATGATGCCAACCTCAAAAAAGACCTTGAATTACTCGTGTCCGGTCAAAGAATTGAGCAGCCTGTGTACGGGTTCAATAATCCAGAGCGCGAAAAACAGCACCTCTATATTGAGCCCAGGGAGTTGCTCATAGTGGAAGGTTTATATGTCATGTATTACCCCTTTTTAAGAGAACAGCTAGATTATTCTGTGTATTTAACGGTTGATCGTTCATTACAACTTGAACGTCGACTAAAAAGAGACATGGAAGAGCGAAACTATACTCGAGAAGACATTCTATACCAATGGAACAACCATGTTATCCCATCATATGATGCCCATGTATTACCATTTAAAAAGAATGCCGACCTCATCATCACTAACAATGAACAGTTTGACGAGAATATTCATATCTTGATGGATAAAATTCACGAAAAACTAGATGTGCCTCAATAATTAGGTATCATTTTTGCGGACAAAAAGACCATGAAAATAAAAGCAAGTAGAAGATTTATCTGGACAGCCGTTATCGGCTTTTGTTTCTGGATACTCGGTTTCTACCTCTTTCATTTTCAATTACATTCAGAAATTGAACAGGGAAAAGTGTCTGAGTTCGAATCTGCTTTTCATGAAAAAACGGAAGAACTGAATGACGCACTCATCAAATTCGCCCATAACTACACCACCAAAAAATCAAAAGACGAAAAATTTCAACTCGCATTAGACATGGAGAAAGAAACGGGTTTTTCTTTCTTTTCCTTCAATGCAGACACCATGGATCTCTGGTCCACCAGCCGAATTGAATTGCCTAATCCAAGCGATTCTTATTGGGAACAGCACGTTATTGTTTTACTCGAAAACGGATGGTATAAAGTAGCCACGCATCGCGAAGAAGAACGCCTTTTTGCCTGTACTTTTTTAGTTAAAAACGAATATAACTATGAGAACGAAGATTTGGTAAATGAGTTCTCCAGTGAGCTAGCACCCAATCTAAAAGGAAGTATCTCTTTTGGTGACAAGGGCTTTGCCGTCAGAAATCCAGAAGGAGAAAAACTCTTTTCCATCGTCCCGACAGAAGAGGTTGAAAAGAATGAAACCCTTGAGGTTGCCATTTTTATCTGCTATTTGCTGGGCTTGCTGATTCTTTTTCAACTACTCATTAATGGCTTTCAAAAGATACTTATTACACGCCCTGTTTCGCTCATACTCTTTCCAGTCATCATTGTCTTATTACGTTTCTTATGGCTAAAGCTTGGTATGGTGGGACTTTTCTCAGAATTTGAATTATTCAATCCACAACTATTCGCATCATCAGAATTTTCACCTTCACTAGGTGATTTAATCATCAATGTGTCTATTTTTTACTTTTTAGTCCATTTTTTACTCAAAAGAACAAGAAATTGGTTCGAAAAAGGCAATTTAAGACTCAAATTGGTCGTTTTTGTGGTTCCATTATTCCTGAGTAGTTTTTATGTAGCCTTCCAAATCAATGAGATTATTTTCTCATTAGTTTACAACTCAAATATCTCATTTGACCTAGAGCGTCTATTTGATTTAAGTCTTTATAGTTTTATCTGTATTGCCTTAATAGGCGCCAGTTTTTATGCCTATTTCAAGTTGATTCAATACATCATTTTACAGCTCAAAAAAAGTCAGTTTGAATGGAATCGACTGGCCTTTATGTGGGTGATTACATCTTTTATCTATATCCTGATTGATCAGATTTATTTTAATCAAAGTTTACTCACATCATTCTGGCCCATATTTCTGAGCGGATCATTACTATGGTTTCATTTTAAAGACAAAGATTACAAATTTGTACATGTTATAAGTATCCTCGCATTTATAGCCTTTTATGCATCATTTATCTTGCAAGGTTACAGCCTTGATGAGGAACGAAAAATCCGAAAATTTCAGGCCGAAAAAATTGCCGAAGACAAAGATATCGTGTCTGAAATTGACTATGCTGATTTGCGAGCTGAATTGGAGAAGGATCAGTTTGTACTTCCATTTTTTGTTGGTAGTTTTGATCAATCGGAATTCAGTGAAATTTTAGAAGAAGAATATTTCGCCAGACTAAAAGATAAATATCAGCTAAAGTTCTTTCTATTTGACAATGAGAAGCGTTTACGTGATGATCCTAGTAATTTTGACATCAAAGCATTTGATTGGTTCGAGGAGATTATTTCCGAATCAGGTGAATCCTCTGAAGTTGCAGATGAGCTTTATTTTATCCCAGACTACACAGAGAAATTGACTTATTTATCCAAATTCCCGATCGTCTATAAGGATTCTACTTTTGGATATTTAATTACTGAATTTCGTTCAAAGAAATTCCCAGAAGACATTGGACTGCCCTCATTATTATTAGATGATCGGACACCTACAATAGATCAATTCAAAAATTATTCAATCGCCAAATACGTAGACGGTCAACTCGTCAGTCGGAAAGGTGATTTTAATTATCCAACGATTGTCACCGATTGGTTTCAGAATGTAAATGGATTCAGAAACAACGGAAATCACAGTCATTATATACACAAAGAGGGAGCTGGAAAATACACCATTGTCTCAAGGGAAATCTCAACAAACTTGGCGCTGTTTACTTCTTTCTCTTATTTGCTCATTATCTATGGTGTTTTATTGCTCATCCCTCTAGGTTATACGCAACTTTCTAGAGAAATTAACTTTAATAAGATCAAGCTAAACGTTAAAATTCAAGCCGTATTAATTGGCTTGATTTTCATAACACTGGTTGCCTTCGCCATTGGTGCTGGAACATATGTAGCTCAACAAAACCTAGAAACGAACAAGGACCTCATTAAAGAGAAAATTGGATCCGTGCGAACAGAACTTGAAAACAAACTCAAAGAAAAAGATAAACTGACCAAAAAAGACGCCGAATATTTGGAGTTCTTGCTCAAAAAATTCTCGCTAGTCTTTGTGACCGACATCAATATTTTTGATAAAAAAGGGGACTTATTAGCTTCATCTCAGCCGAAAATATACTCACAAGGTTTGATCTCAAAAAAGATGAATCCACTCGCTTATCGCGGTATAAGTTTGAATAATCAAAGCGACTATATCAATCAAGAGTCCATTGGAAGATTGAATTTCTTATCGGCATATAAGCCGTTCAACAATCAAAAAGGGGAATTCTTAGCTTTTGTTAATACACAATATATCTCTAGACAACATGATCTTGAAAACCAAATATCGGGATTCTTACTAGCTATCATCAATATTATGGTCTTTATGTTGGCGTTCTCTACCATCTTATCCATCACCGTCTCCAACAATCTGGTGCAGCCTTTAAAGTATATCCAGGAAAGTCTAAAATCCGTTCAGATTGGGGCGGCTTCTAAACCAATCCAATATAATAGAGAAGATGAAATAGGTGAATTAGTAAAGGCATATAATAAAAAAGTGGAGGAACTACAAAAGAACGCTGAAATTCTCGCAAAAAGTGAACGAGAAAGTGCTTGGCGTGAAATGGCAAAACAAGTAGCACATGAGATTAAGAATCCGTTAACACCAATGAAGTTGTCGATCCAGCACATGACACGTTCAATAAAAGTGGCAGACGAAGCATCTGAGGTGAAATTACAACGTATTTCAAAATCACTTATTGAACAAATAGATGCCCTAACAAAAATCGCAAACGAATTTTCGAACTTTGCTAAAATGCCAAAGGCGAATGAAATTGAACTTGATCTATCCGATATTCTTAAAAATACGGTTGCTGTTTTCGGGGAGCAGGAACATGCCGAAATTGAACTTGAATTAGCAGTTAAAGATGATCCAATTATATGGGCCGATAAAGATTTATTGTTAAGGGTTTTTAATAATTTGATCAAAAATGCATTGCAAGCTGTTCCTAAAGGAATGAATGCACGTATTAAAGTCAAACTAATAGAGACTGACACTCATTATAACGTCAGTGTAAAAGATAATGGAGTGGGAATCAAACCAGCGGAAAAAGAAAAAATATTTGTCCCTTATTTTACCACCAAATCAAAAGGAACAGGATTAGGCTTGGCGATGTCTAAGCAGATCATTGAAAGTATGCAAGGAACCATAGATTTTGAAACTGAAGTCAATCAAGGCACTACATTTTTCGTTAACTTCCCAAAATTAAATCGATAGCATGGATACGTATACGCTGATCATAGGAATTTCTTCTGTAATCATCATTTCTTTTTTCTTCAATATCTTCGCAAAAAAAACGAATATCCCGAGTGTTTTAATGTTAATTGCCTTGGGAGTAATTATTAAAGAATTTCTTCCCGGAAAATACGATACTTCAGATGTTGCAACGCTCAGCACCTTAGAAATAATAGGTAATGTAGGACTTGTTATGATTGTCCTAGAAGCGGCTCTCGATCTTAAATTGACCCGTGAAAAAGCTGGATTAATTATGAATTCTTTTCTGGTTGCGCTCATAGCATTGGTGTTATCATCCTTTGCAATTGCTGCGATCATTTTCTATATCATTCCAGGAGCTTCTGAAAGTTTTTTTAATTGTATGATTTATGCCGTCCCATTGTCTATCATGAGCTCAGCGATTATTATACCGAGTGTTGGTGGGTTAACCGGTGCCAAAAAAGAATTCATGGTTTACGAAAGCACCTTTTCTGATATCCTGGGAATTATGCTCTTTTATTTTATGATCGAGTCACATGAAATGGAAAGTACAAAAGACATCATTATTTATGTCGGCGCCAATATTTCGGTGACGGTAGTTATTTCCATCATCCTCTCTTATGCAATGGTTTTTATATTCCAACGACTGACTTCTCAGGTTAAACTCTTCTTGGTAATTTCGGTCCTGATGTTAATGTATGCACTAGGAAAAACACTGCATATGTCATCTCTATTAATCATTTTAGCTTTTGGGCTAGTATTGAACAATACCGGTTTGTTTTTCCGCGGCAAACGCATGAGCAAATGGGTGAACGCGGACAAAGTAAAGCCAATCATGCACGACTTTCATATCCTAACACTTGAATCTGCCTTTGTAATCCGTACTTTTTTCTTTGTGATATTCGGAATGTTTATTACCCTTAATTCAATATTAGATCCGAAAGTGGCATTGGTCAGTATCAGTGTGATACTTAGTTTGTACCTCATCCGATATGCCGTTCTCAAAGCAATTGTAAGATCGGATATCACTCCTCAGCTCTATATTGCACCAAGAGGATTGATTACCATCTTATTGTTTTTTGTGATTTCAGGTCACCCTGATTTGGTTCTCGACAATTTCGACGCTGGAATCTTACTCTTTGTAATACTGATATCCAGTCTTGTGATGACGGTTGCTCTGATTACTTACCGAGGCGAAAATGTTCGTGACGTCTTACTTGGTCAACTTCCTAAAATCAAAACAGATGCTGATGGCGATGGCATAGACGATGAAACCGAAAAAACGATTGAACACAATGTTGAAGAACAAGACTTTAATCCTTTCTCTTAATTCACATTATTCCTCTTCGTCTTTCTTTTTGGTCGGTTGGTAACGATACTGTATAATCACCTTTGGTTGATGCTCATCTCTTGATTTTGGTTGGGGTGGAATAAAATCCTCTTTCCAGTATTCTAGCTCAGGCTCAATCCCTAACTCCTCTTCTACTTCATAGCGCATTTTTATCGGTTGAGGTCCACTTCTTTTATAAAATAAAGCAACAATGATTCCGGATACTAAACCTGATAAATGACCTTCCCATGAAACACCTACCTTGATTGGGAATATACCCCAAACCAAACTTCCATAAATAAACACAACGAATAATGAAATTGCCGCGACACGCATATTTTTACGGAAGAATCCGCTAAATACCAGGAAAGACGTTAGACCATAAATCACACCACTCATTCCAATATGGTAATTGGATTCACCCAATAACCAAGTTCCTGCGCCAGCAAGAAAATAAATCAGTAAAAACGCAGGAGTAGCGATGGTGCGATAATGATAAAATAATAACCAGGTCAGAATAAACATTGGGCCTGAATTGTTCAGGATATGTCCAAAATCTCTTGTGCTGTGCAAAAATGGCGAAAATATTATACCCTTTAATCCAGAAATTTCGAGCGGTAAAACACCGAAACGATAAAGCTCTAGCCCTAAGTAATAATCCAGTGCAAAAACCGCCCACATCAGAAATACCAATCCGAATGCAATAGAGAACGAAATGCGCGTTATTTTTCCTTTAAACATGATTCCGTGAGATCAAATACATTGCCGAATTAATTATGCTGTCAAAACGGCTGAAATAACTGAACTACACAGACAAAATACGTTGTTTTAATTATAAGTTATGTCATTTTGAACGATTTATCAGACAATCTTAGTTCCGAACTGATCCCCTAATTTTAAAAAAACGATCGGAATGAACAAGATTTACGATAAGTATTACCAAACTGAAAATCCATTTGGAGACCCTGCCCTGCATTAGTTTGAAGACTTACAGTATCTAAATGCACATTCTTTTATATAAACATACCTGATTCTAAAAGGGTTGGCTTTTTTGTAAATTTATTCGATTTAATTAATAATAAAGAGTCTTTCGAGTTAATAATTGCATGTGGAACACCAATTGGAGGGAGAACGAAACCCGAGAGGTCTATCTACCATTACTATTGTCCTGAATCTGAACGTAATTTCAATAAGTCTATACCAT
>JAURQI010000051.1 GCA_030836155.1 Crocinitomix sp. | reverse complement strand
GCAGAACGCATCAATAGAAATATAAAGAAACTCCAAGGGAGTTACGCAGTGAAGGATATGCAGGACTTATTAGCAATGACAGCTTTGCAAATGGCTGTACAAAGTGATCCTGCAAAACAACAAACGCCCGACTTTAGCACTTTCAACGAAGACATTCAACGAATTATAGAAAAGATCAATCAGGCAGGTTGATCTTTCCATTCTTTAACCCTCTCATTAGGACAGATAGGTCCGGACTGGAGAGAAGGGATTCGATTATAAATATTTAAACTATGGAACTGACAAGTGTTATTGTTGGAGGAGTAATTGGTTTAGTCGTTGGCGGATTAATTGCGTTTTTACTTCAAAAAAGTATCTTAAAAGGTAAAGCTGAAAACATCATAAAAGAAGCCGAGGCAGACGCTGAAGCATTAAAAAAAGACAAGGTTTTAGAGGCGAAAGAACGTTTTTTGCAATTGAAGGAAGAGCATGAAAAAGCTGTTCGAAATAGAGAGAGGAATATTCAAAGCCTAGAAGACAAGACAAAGAGTAAAGATAAAAAACTGAATCATCGCCTAGAAGAAATTAACCGAAAAGATAAGAAGATTGAAAGCTTGAAGAATCAGGTGGAACAGCAGTTAGAATCAATTGAAGCTAAAAAAGCGGAAATCGTTAAACTGCATCAAAAGCAGGTGAATGAATTAGCTAAAATTTCTGGTTACTCGCCGGACGAAGCGAAGACAACGATGATGGAAGCGCTGAAAGATGAAGCGAGAACTGATGCTATGGCCTTTATTAAGGATATGGTGGATGAAGCAAAAATCACTGCCAATGCAGAAGCGAAGAAAATCGTTATTCAGTCGATTCAAAGGGTGGCAGCAGAGCAGGCAATCGAAAACTCTGTTTCTATCTTCAGAATTGAAAGTGACGAAATGAAAGGTAGAATTATTGGGCGTGAAGGACGAAATATTCGTGCGCTAGAGGCTGCAACAGGCGTTGAGATCATTGTTGACGATACGCCAGAGGCGATTATCTTATCATGTTTTGATGCTGTTCGTCGTGAAGTGGCGCGATTGGCATTGCACCAATTAGTTTCTGATGGACGAATTCATCCAGCTCGTATTGAAGAAGTCGTTGCCAAAACTAGGAAATCACTCAATGAAGAGATTATCGAAACAGGTAGAAGAACCTGCATAGATTTGGGTATTCACGGTTTACACCCAGAATTAATGCGCATGATCGGGCGAATGAAGTATCGTTCTTCTTACGGCCAAAATTTATTACAGCACTCGCGAGAAGTGGCTAATTTATGTGCGATCATGGCAACTGAATTAGGATTAAATGTGAAGCTTGCTAAACGGGCTGGACTCTTGCACGATATTGGAAAAGTTTCTGAGGATGAGCCAGAATTGCCTCACGCAATTTTAGGGATGAAACTTGCTGAGAAGCATGGTGAAAAACCAGATGTTTGTAACGCGATAGGAGCCCACCACGATGAGGTGGAAATGACAACGCTTATCTCGCCAATTGTGCAAGTTTGTGATGCAGTGTCTGGAGCGCGACCTGGGGCAAGACGTGAAATTGCAGAATCGTATATTAAGCGAATTAAAGAACTCGAGACGACAGCGCTTGGATTTGATGGTGTAATTAATTCATATGCTATACAAGCGGGAAGAGAATTGCGTGTAATGGTGGAAAGTGAAAAGGTAAATGACCAACGTGCGGATGAGTTGTCATTCATTATTTCGCAAAAGATTCAAAACGAAATGACTTATCCCGGACAGGTTAAAGTCACAGTCATTCGTGAAAAAAGAGCGGTACACTACGCGAAGTAAGTAGATAGAAACTATTAATTTAGTCGTATAAGTACTTAGCTATGTTCAAAGAAAAGAATAAAAAGATATTGATTTTAGCACCACACACGGATGATGGAGAATTCGGGTGTGGTGGGACCATCAATAAGTTAATAGAAGAGGGGCATGAGGTCTATTATGTTGCTTTTTCACCATGTAAACAGTCTGTTGGTTCCGGTTATCCATCAGATATTTTGATCACGGAAGTTAAAGCAGCTGTCAAAGTATTAGGTGTAAAGCAGGAGAATCTGAAATTATTAGATTATGATGTCCGAACATTTAACTATCGTCGACAAGAGATCTTGGATGATATCATAAACTTGAGAAGCGAGATTCAACCGGATATGGTTTTTATTCCTGCTTTAACCGATATGCACCAAGACCATAAAACTGTTGCTGAAGAAGCATTACGTGCTTTTAAGTTTACCACAATTCTTTCTTATGAAATGCCTTGGAATAATATTTCGTTTCAAACTTCATGTTTTTTCAAATTATCAGAGGATAATCTAAAGGCCAAAATAAATGCTTTAAAGAAGTATGAGTCGCAAGCGCATAGACCCTACGCTAATGAACATTTTATCGAATCGCTAGCAACTGTTCGTGGCGTTCAAATTAACGCCAAATACGCTGAGACATTTGAGGTTATACGTTGGATAAACTAAATCTTAATTGCGATAAACGGCTGATTATATGCGTTCGTATTAAACAATCCTTTGTTGATCGTTTTTTTTAAGTATCGTAGCTCTGAAAGTCTTATATTTATTTCAGTTTTGAACGCATGGAACGATCTTGTTCAAGCGGATATTACAAAGATCAAATCTTTCTTAGATTACGAGGTGAAAACAAATTTTAGAGAGGGAATGGAGCAATATCTTGATATACTGATTAGACAGCTGGCTATACAGTGATCTAAAAAAAAACAGTTTTAAACAATTCTTCCATTTTATTTTTTTCTATGTCCAACCGATATTCATAATAATCTGTTGACTGAATCCGTATAATTAAGAGTTTGGCGACAATAAGTTTCTTATTTTTGTGTAAAAGATCAGATTTATGATTCCATTTTCTCCACCTCGCATGGATCAACATATCGTTGATGAAGTGTCAAAGGTTTTGTTGTCTGGATGGATAACCACTGGACCAAAAACCAAATTATTCGAGCAGAAGCTAGCTGACTATGTCGGTTGTCGAAAAGTTATTTGTTTAAACTCTGCAACTGCCGGAATGGAGTTGGTGTTGCGCTGGTTTGGTGTTGGCCCGGGAGATGAAGTCATTATTCCAGCTTATACGTATTGTTCTACGGCAAATGTCGTTATGCATTGCGGAGCAAAGCCGATAATGGTGGATATCGATCAAAAGGACTTTAATATAAGTTTAGCCAATATTAGAAACGTTGTCACGAATAAAACAAAGGCCATCATTCCGGTTGATATTTCTGGTTTTCCATGTGATTATGATGAAATTAATGCCTTGGTAAGAGAAGATGAAATTAAGAGATTGTTTAGTGCGAATACGGAAGATCAGCAACGATTAGGACGTATTTTGGTCATGGCAGATGCAGCGCACAGCATTGGAGCAGTATATAAAGGTAAAATGAACGGTAGCGTGACAGATGCGGCAGTTTTTTCTTTTCACGCGGTAAAAAACCTGACGACATCTGAGGGAGGGGCGGTTTGTCTAAATTTGCCAGAAGAATTTGATGTTGACGAAATTTATCGTCGACTGAATATGAAATCGCTGCATGGGCAATCTAAGGATGCCTTGGCTAAAGTCAAAGCGGGCGGCGGTAATTGGCGTTATGATGTGTTAGAGCCAGGTTATAAATGCAATATGATGGATATTCAAGCAGCCATTGGCTTGGTTGAACTCGAACGTTACGATTCAAACCTCAATAGGCGAAAAGAAATATTTTCATTTTATGATAATGCATTTGCTAATGAAGATTTGATTATCTGCCCGACTTATAAAACGGATATAAAAGAAACTTCATATCACCTCTATATGATTCGCGTCGCAGGAGCAACAGAGGCACAAAGAGATGAGATTATCAATCATATCTTTGAAAAGCAAGTATCGGTTAATGTACATTTTCAGCCACTGCCGCTTTTAACGGCCTATAAATCGCAAGGCTACGATATTAGAGATTATCCAGAATCATTTGGAAAATATCAAAATGAAATCACCTTACCCGTATATTTTAACTTAAGCGACGATGATCTTGCCCAGGTTACAAAGGCAGTGAAAGAAGCGGTTAAAGAAGTTATGACATAGCTTACAGGCTTATGATAAAAGTTCTAACAGTAATTGGCGCGCGTCCCCAATTTGTAAAAGCAGGAGCACTCAGTAGAGCATTCAATGAAAGTGGAGCCATTGAAGAGGTAATTGTCCATACAGGACAACATTTCGATACGAATATGAGTGATGTCTTCTTTGATGAAATGGCGATTCCTAAGCCAGGGTATAATCTGGCTATTAACAGTTTAGGACACGGAGCGATGACTGGAAGAATGTTAGAGGGTATTGAAGAATTAATCGTCCAAGAAAAACCTGATTTAGTTCTAGTATACGGTGATGCCAACTCGACATTAGCGGGAGCTTTAGCCGCTAAGAAATTACAGATAAAAGTAGCACATGTAGAGGCAGGTTTGCGAAGTTTTAATATGGAAATGCCAGAAGAAATTAATCGTATTTTAACGGACCGTATTTCAGATTATTTATTTTGCCCAACTCAAGCTGCTATCGACAATCTTTTAAAAGAAGGTTATGGCTATATGGATTGTGATATGGTTTTATCGGGAGATGTCATGCAAGATGCGGCATACTTCTATGCAGAACAGTCCAAAGAAAAATCGAATATAATAAAGGAAATCCCCTTTGATAAATTTATCTTGACGACGCTTCATAGAGCAGAGAATACAAATGATCCAGCGAAATTATCTAGCATTGTGGATACACTGAATCACATGCATGAACATGTAATACCTATTGTAATGCCATTGCATCCGCGAACCAAGCAAAAACTTGCAGCTTTTAATCTCAATTTAAAAGTTCATAAGATTAATCCCGTAGGTTATTTTGATATGATCGAATTGATCCAAAACTGTTCCCTAGTTATGACTGATTCAGGGGGGCTGCAAAAAGAGGCTTTCTTCTTCAAAAAGCATTGCGTGACCATGAGAGAACAGACTGAATGGGTAGAACTGATTGAAGCTGGAGTAAATGTAATTGTGGGATCTAATCCTGACCTGATCAAAGCTGGTGTAAATGATATGCTAGCCAAAGAATCAGATTTTGAAATCGATCTTTATGGACAAGGAGAGGCTTGTCAAAATATCGTGACTTTTTTGAAAGAGAAATTGAACTAAGATGTATCACTTTTTCAAACGTATTTTCGATCTATTATCCGCTTTGATCGTAATCATTGTATTCTCACCTTTACTCATTTTATTATCTGTTTGGATTGCTTTTGATAGCAAGGGAGGTGTTTTTTATAAGCAAGAACGGGTTGGTAAAAATGGAAAATTATTTAACTTATTAAAGTTTCGGTCCATGCGTCCTAATGCAGATCGCGCTGGTCAGTTGACGGTTGGTGATGATAATCGGGTGACAAAAGTCGGACGTTTTATTCGAAAGTATAAATTGGACGAACTTCCACAGCTTTTTAATATTGTCAAAGGTGAAATGAGTATTGTCGGACCAAGACCAGAAGTGCCGAAGTACGTTGATATGTATAGTGAAGAGCAAAAGAAAGTACTGCTCGCTTTGCCAGGGCTGACGGACTTTGCTTCTATAGAGTATTTGGATGAGCAAAAGATACTTGGTGCAGCTGATAATCCCGAAAAAATCTATATAGAAGAGGTGATGCCGGCCAAATTAGAATTGAACCTTAAATATATTAAGGAGAGAAATTTTTGGCTGGACATTGGTCTGATTTTTAAAACTATATTCAGTATTTTTCGTTGATTTTCACCCTATAACTGGCTAAAACTATTGAAATAGTAATAGGGGAATCAGCTCTTTTTCTCGTATATTAATCGAAACCAAACTACCATATAATGAAAGGATTATTACTTTTTCTTGTTTGTGCAGGAAGTCTTTTAAGCAACGCGCAAATATTAATACCGGCCTTTGACGATATTTATATACCCGTTCGAGATGGAGCAGAATTAGAGGCCGACGTTTATATCCCCGAGGGAGTAGATTCGGCAGAAGTGATTTTAATTCAAACGCCATATAATAAGGATTTCTTTCAATTTTCATTGCCGATGGGCGTGGGTACGGATTTAGATGATCAGCCTTTTATTTGGGTGATTGTTGATTGGCGTGGTTTTTATGGGTCTATGCCAGCGGCTGATCCGGATGCTGATAGGGGAGAGGATGGGTACGATATTTGTCAATGGATTTCAGAGCAAGATTGGCACCGCGATCGTATCGGAACTTGGGGTCCCTCTGCTTTAGGAGGAATCCAATATCAAACCGCACGTGAAGATCACCCCAATCATACTTGTGCCGTTCCTTTAGTTGCCACAGGGCATCAATCTTACGATTCATATTTTACTGGCGGCGTTTTGGAAGAAGCACGCCTTTATCAGTTGGATGCATTGGGTTATGGACTATCTCCGATTGTGCTTGCAAATCCGTATGATAATCTAATCTGGGCGGCTGCAGAAAGCGGCAGTTGGTTCCCGAGTATATTAAAAATTCCGACCCTACAGATTGGCGGTTGGTATGATCACAATATTGATAAAATGATGGATTTTTATAAGGATAGCAGATCTTTAGCGGATCCAGCGGTTATGGATGAGCAATGGTTGTTAGTGGGGCCGTGGGTCCATGGCGGAACGGGAGAAGCTTACGTTGGTTCCGCTGTTCAAGGTGAATTAGAATATGATAATGCAGAGTTCCGAAGCGATACGATGGCTTGGGATTTTATGATGTATTATTTAATGGATGAAGGCAATGGTTGGGATGAAACGCCAATGGTCACTTATTATGAAATGGGCGGGAATGATCAGTGGAAATATTCAGATGAAAGTGATATTGCAGCAACATCTACTGACGATATTTATTTAACCCAATCAAATGGATTAGGTGCAAGCCCAGGTAGCGGTTACTCCAACTTTATTTCTGATCCTGAAAATCCATCACCAACTATTGGTGGAGCTACTTTAAGTGATGAATTAGAACAAGGACCTTTTGACCAATCTTCTCTTGATACGAGAGATGATGTAATTACATTCGAAACCAATGCACTGTTAGCACCAGTGAGTATTACAGGTCGCGTTAAAGTACATTTATATGTTTCGGCAGATCAACCCGATTGTGATATTGCTATTCGTTTGGTAGATGTTTATCCTGATGGACGAAGCATGCTGATAACAGATGGCATTCAGCGGATGCGTTTTCGCGGTGGGGATTATACAGAAGCAGCGGAAGAATTCATGGACCCTGGAGAAGTCTACGAAGTCGATATTAACCTGCCATTCACGAATTATACGTGGTTGACTGGACATCAGATTAAGATTTACGTCTCTGGTAATAATGCCATTCGATATCATGTTAATTTGCAAGATGGTGGAGAGATGCACGTCGACGGAGCTGGGAGTATCGCTCAGATTAATGTGCATCATTCTGATGCCTACCCAAGCTATGTGAGGTTACCCGGAGAGAATGCCTTTTTATCGTTAAATGAGGATTACCAAAACCCACTGATGAGTCTTTTCCCTAACCCAACGGAAGATCAACTTTTTATTCAGGTTGATGAAGCATCGAACATAACTTATCAGATTTATGACATAATGGGACAGGTAGTGTTGCAAGATGCGCTAAATGATGAAAAGGCTATAAATGTAAGCAGTTTGAATACAGGAATGTATCACATTCGCATAACGACAGAAAATAACAAGACGTATATACGTCCTTGGGTGAAGAAATAAACATGTTACGTCAATAAAAAACAACCCCGAATTAAATAAATAATTCGGGGTTTTTTATAGATCCGTCCTACGCTATCCCGCAACAAGTCACGAGGAAACGCGGTCGTCTTAAAGGCTTACATCATTGGCATACCGCCTGGCATACCTCCACCCATGTGACCAGCTGATTCGTCTTCAGGGATTTCTGCAATCACGCACTCTGTTGTCAATAACATTGATGAAATCGACGCTGCATTTTCAATTGCGATTCTAGTCACTTTCGTTGGATCAATCACACCGGCCTCAAGTAAATCTTCAAATACTTCAGTTCTGGCATTGTATCCAAAGTTACCTTTTCCTTCCATCACACGTTGAACAATTACTGCGCCTTCTCCGCCTGCGTTCGTCACAATTTGACGCAATGGTTCTTCAACTGCTCGTCTCACGATAGCTACTCCAGTAGTTTCGTCTGCATTTTCTCCTGTTAGACCTTCTAAAGATGAAATAGCGCGAATAAGAGCAACACCACCACCAGGAACAATACCTTCCTCTACAGCAGCTCGCGTAGCTGATAAAGCATCATCAACACGATCTTTCTTTTCTTTCATTTCAACCTCAGTTGCAGCACCGACATATAAGACAGCAACTCCACCTGATAATTTAGCCAAACGTTCTTGAAGTTTTTCACGATCGTAGTCAGAGGTTGTACTTTCGATTTGAGACTTGATTTGATTTACGCGAGCCTCAATTTGAGCTTTTTCACCGCTTCCGTTAACAATAGTTGTATTGTCTTTGTCAATATCAACTTTTTCGGCAGTACCTAAATGCTCAATCGTTGTGTTCTCTAATTTTAAACCTTGCTCTTCAGAAATAACCATTCCGCCAGTTAGCGTAGCAATATCTTGCAACATAGCTTTACGACGATCACCAAATCCAGGAGCTTTCACAGCAGCGATTTTCAAACCTGCTTTCAAACGGTTAATCACTAATGTTGAAAGAGCTGTTCCATCAATATCCTCCGCAATAATCAATAAAGGTTTTCCTGATTGTGCTACTGGTTCTAAAACTGGAAGAATTTCTTGAATATTAGAAATTTTCTTATCGTAAATAAGAATGTATGGGTTCTCTAATTCAGCGACCATTTTCTCAGCATCCGTAACAAAATAAGGAGAAAGATATCCACGATCGAATTGCATTCCTTCAACCGTTCTTACTTCTGTATCTGTACCTTTTGCTTCTTCAACTGTAATAACACCTTCGTTTCCGACAACTTTCATTGCCTCAGCGATAAGTTTACCAATTGAGTTGTCATTGTTCGCAGAAATGGTTGCTACTTGCTCAATCTTTGCATTATCAGACCCAACTTCTTGTGATTGGTCACGAAGATTCTGAACAATAACTTCAACTGCTTTGTCAATTCCTCTTTTTAAATCCATTGGGTTTGCACCCGCAGCGACGTTTTTTAAACCAGCAGAGATAATAGCTTGTGCTAATACTGTAGCCGTCGTTGTTCCATCTCCAGCAATGTCAGCTGTTTTTGATGCTACTTCACGAACGAGTTGAGCACCCATGTTTTCAACAGCGTCTGCCAATTCTACTTCTTTTGCAACAGTCACACCATCTTTTGTGATATGTGGTGCTCCGAATTTTTTGTCGATAATTACATTTCTACCTTTTGGTCCTAATGTGATTTTTACCGCATTTGCTAAGGCATCAACTCCTCTTTTAAGTTGATCTCTTGCGTCTATATCAAATACTATTTCTTTTGCCATTTTTATTTTAAATTAAAATGTATAACCTCGATTAAAGAATTCCATAAACATCCGACTCGCGCATGATAAGATAGCTCGAACTGTCAATTTTGATTTCAGTACCTGAATACTGACCATAAAGAACTGTATCTCCTTCTTTAAGCGTCATAGGCTCGTCTTTTTTGCCGGGACCTACAGCGATCACTTTTCCTTGCAAAGGTTTTTCTTTTGCCGTGTCTGGAATAATGATTCCGCTTGCGGTCTTCTCCTCAGCGGGAGCAGCTTCGATGAGAACTCTGTCTGCCAATGGTTTCAACATAATCGTATTTTTTGATTTTTATATTCTTGTTAACATTTCTAAATGGTCACATTTTGTGCCAAGTCACTACTTGACAGTTTCCGTGTCAAATTTTCATTGATTTTCACTTTTGAGCAAAAAAAATGTCAGTATGCAATGACATACTGACATTTTATTAATATTTATGTGATCCTTATTGATTAGGATTCTGAATTGGAAGGTTACTTCCTCCACCTTCTGGTGCAGTTGGTAAGGTTGTTTCATCATCAGAAGTTACTTCTGAAGCATCCACTTCAAGGTCAACAGATTCTTCTGTTTGAACTACCGTATTTCCTCCTGCTGCCATCCCTAAACAGATAACAGCAATCGCAATTGCTAATCCCCATGTTCCTTTTTCTAGAATGTCAGTCGCACGTTTTGCTCCACCCAATTGAACAGCTGAACCAAACTCAGAGTTTAATCCTCCACCTTTAGGGTTTTGCACCAACACAAAAAGAATCAATGCAGCACAGGCGATTAAGATTAATACAGTTAAAATTCCTCCCATTTTATTTCTTTTTAATTTCTTCTATTTTTTTAATCTGATCTGCAAAGAAAGTCTTTTTTTCTGGATATAACAAAATTAATTTTTGATAAGAAGATATTGCCTTGTCATAATTCTTTTGCATCAGATGTATTTTCGCTAATGTTTCACTCACTAAATCGTCTGATTCTTCAACGCTTTTTTTAGCAGTCTTAACCGGACTGTAAAAGTCTTTTACTGGTCTCGAAATCTTCGGTTCTTCAGCAATAAACTTTTCTAACAACGCATCTGTTTTTGACTTACGTGAGGCTTTTGTTTCGGTTACGCTGGATATTGCCGTTGATTTGGTACTCGGTTTCTTTGCTTCGGTTGGTGTACTTTCTTCAGAAGCAATCTCCGATCGTTTATGTTTTAACCACTCAACAAAACTCAGCGGTTCAGCTGGTTGTTCAGAAGTGTTTAATTCAACTTCATTGTATAATCTATTGGCCGCTAAGTCCTCTAAATTGGTTTCAGCCTCAGCTTCTTTATCTTCAATTTCGCTTACTTTTTCTTCTTCAATAATATCAGTTTCAGGTTCAGTGTCTTTGGTCCGAATCTCAGTATCAAAAGATAAAACCGTGTCCACATAGTTCTGATCAATGGCGTCGGTCAGTATAGTTTTTTCTAGTTCATTGTTTTCTGTAATTGGTTCTTCGTCTTCAATTACCTCAGTTTGCTCAGCCTCTTTATTGTTTTCAAGCTCAATTATTTTTGATTCGTTTTCCAGAATTTCTTTTTCTTCAACGGAAGTGACATAAGATTTATCATCCACTATGGTTTTTTCTTCGCTTTCGTCGGGTTGGCTTTTTTCAGGTGTTGTATGGACGGCAGTAATTTGATCTTCCGTATGAATGAGGTGGTATAAATGTCCACGATCATGCACATGGGCAGCAGCTATTTTTAACTGACTTTCAAATTTCAGGTCATTTTCAAGCGCCATACCTTTTAGTAAAAGCATATGTAATGAGCTGCAATAAGGGAATTTTTCAACCAGTTCGCTGAGATCATTTAGCTGATCCGCACTGATAGAAGCAGGATGCGCGATAAGATGTTGTATTTGATCGCCTGAAATCACCAGTTACTTGTAAGTTTATTGATGACATCCTGTGAGAGTTTTTCATTGATATCCTCTAGGAGTTCATCCTGAACACTAATCAAGTCTTGACCGGCTTCAAAATCAGAAAACTGACTGAAGTTTTGCTCAAAACTTTGCTCCTCGTTAACATTGTTGATGGCCGTTACATTAATCGTCACAGTAAGCCGATTTAAAGCGGCTCCACTTTCAGATTGCACCGCCACTGGAGAGGTATTGAAAAAGGTGACTTTTCCAAATAATTCAATATCTGCACCTTCGTTTTTTAAGTCCAACTTTGTCCGAGAAATAACATAATCCTTCAAGTAGTCGGTATAAGTCGCACCATAACCTGAGGGCGCGTTGGCATCTTGCTCCTCAAAGATTTCTACAGAAAATGTATCTGCATCAATACTTCCATCAATCATACCGTATTGAACGACACCGCAACTGACAATGCTTATAAGCGTAACAAGTATGGCTAAAAATCTTTTCATCTATGCTTTGAACGTAGTTTGGGAGGTCTTATTTTAAATCATACTCTTTAATCTTCCGGTAGAGTGTGCGCTCAGAAATTCCTAAATCTTGAGCTGCATACTTGCGCTTGCCTCTATGTTTTTCTAGAGCTTTTTGGATCAATTCTTTTTCGCGATCTTCCAATGATAAGGATTCTTCTACTTCAATATGTTCTTCAAAATCATCCGGATAAGTTGAGCCTGAGTCTAAAACAGTTTCTTCTGGATAATTAGTTGTTGGAGGTTCTTGCAAAAGAGCGGCTGCTGCCGCTGAGCTACCTGCATTAGAGCCTTCGTTGTACAAACGTGCGATCATGGCATTACGATCCTCATGACTTAAATCATCCGTTCCGTCCTTGAGCATAGTAATGACCATTTTCTTTAATTCACTCAAGTCTTTTTTCATATCAAACAAGACTTTGTACAATAGATCTCGTTCACTGAAATTATTATCGTTCTTATCACTGCTCAGCACTGGTAAGTTATTCGCACTGTAGTTTGGTAAGTAGTTTTTAAGCACTACTCCCGCAATTTCTCTTGCGTTTTCAACAACCGATATTTGCTCGGTAACATTTTTTAATTGACGAATATTACCAGGCCAATTATAGTTCATGAGCATATGTGCTGCTTCGTCGGTTAATCGGATCGCAGGCATGCGGTATTTTTCTGCAAAGTCTGCAGCAAATTTCCTGAATAATAAATGAATGTCGTCTTTGCGTTCGCGCAATGGAGGAAGTTTAATCGGCACAGTGCTGAGACGATAAAAGAGATCTTCTCTGAATTTACCCTTCTGTATGGCGTCAATCATGTTTTCGTTTGTTGCTGCAATAATTCGAACATTAGTTTTAATCGGTTTAGATGATCCAACTCTAATAAATTCACCAGTTTCAAGTACACGCAACAATCTTACCTGAGTGGTAAGCGGTAATTCAGCTACTTCGTCTAAAAATATGGTGCCATTATCGGCTACCTCAAAATATCCTTTTCTTTGGTCATGAGCTCCGGTAAAGGAACCTTTTTCGTGACCAAATAATTCACTATCGATCGTTCCTTCTGGAATTGCACCACAGTTAACAGCAATATAGGAGCCGTGTTTTCGAGAACTGAGTTGGTGAATGACTTTCGGCATGACTTCCTTACCTGTCCCGCTTTCACCCGCAATCAATACACTAATATCCGTTGGTGCAACTTGCGTAGCAATATGCAAGGCTTGAATTAGCGCACCCGCATTGCCGATAATTCCAAATCGCTGTTTTATCTGCTGAATATCCATTATGCTTCTTCAGTTTGAATTAATTCTCCTCGAAGTGTTGCCGTCGTACAATCGGTTATGATAACATCAGCATAATCTCCAGGTTTCAAGTTATTCTTTGGTACAATGACCACAACATTTTGTGAGTTCCGGCCAAATACTTCATCATCCGATCGTTTTGAAGTTCCTTCAACTAGGATGGTGCATTTTTCTCCGAGCATCTTGCTATTTGCAGCATGAGACAGTTCAGCTTGTACGGCTTGTATTTCTGTTAATCTTCTTTTTTTTGTTTCTAGAGGGATATCATCTTCAAACTTACGTTCTGCCAATGTTTTTGGTCGTTCAGAATAATAAAACATATAGGCAAATTCGTACCCCACTTCTTTCATTAAGGAAAGGGTGTCTTGATGTTCTTCTTCTGTTTCGCCACAAAATCCAGCAATAATATCTGTTGAAATTGCACAATCAGGCATGATTCTTTTTATAGCTTCAATGCGATTCATATACCATTCTCTTGAATACCCTCTGTTCATGCGTTTCAATACGTCAGTATTTCCTGATTGCACAGGTAAATGAATATACTTGCACAAGTTCTCGTACTTAGCCATCGTATGAAGTACGTCATCCGTCATGTCTTTCGGGTGGGAAGTCGAGAAACGAATCCGTAAAAGAGGATTGACTTGCGCTACCATCTCCATCAGTTGAGCAAAATTCACAACAGGTTCTGAAGGGTCGATAATTTCTCCTTTTTTGGTGATGTTCCATTTATAGCTATCGACGTTTTGTCCCAAAAGCGTTACTTCGCGATAACCTTGATCAAATAATTCTTGAGCTTCTTGCACAATTGATTTTGGATCACGACTTCTCTCTCTTCCTCGTGTGAACGGAACAACACAAAATGAGCACATGTTATCACAACCGCGCATGATGGAAATAAATGCAGCTATACCACCTTTTCCTAGACGCACGGGAGAAATATCAGCATAAGTCTCTTCACGAGAAAGAAGGACATTCACAGCCTTTTGACCACTTTCAACTTCCTGAATTAATTTGGGTAAATCGCGATAAGCATCCGGTCCTGCAACAAGATCAACTAATTTTTCCTGCTCCAGCAAATCTTTTTTCAAACGCTCAGCCATACAGCCAAGAATTCCGATAACTAAGGATGGTTTTTCTTTTTTTCTTTTTTGATATTGGCTTAATTTATTACGAACGCGTTGCTCTGCATTTTCACGTATAGAACAGGTGTTCATTAAGATTACATCCGCTGAGGATGAATCTCTCGTGGTAGTAAAACCGTTCTCAGAAAGAATAGAAGCTACAATCTCGCTATCTGAAAAATTCATTTGACAACCATAACTTTCTAAATAGAGTTTTTTTCCGTTTTGGTTTTTTCCTTCCTCTTGCGCTATCATCGTTGCTGCCCCTTGCACAGTCTCATCAATCACTTTTTCCACGTCGTTGAATTCTTTCATTATTCGTTCTTGTTTTTTACAAATTTAGGGATATTATCGATTTTACTGACAAACTGTCAGTAAAGTTTTATTTGTTTTTTTATTATTACATAATAAGGGGTGGCAAAAATCTTTTTTCCGGTTTAACTGTTACGTTAATTGAAATAACATTCATAATTTTGGCCACGCACATTTCAGAGGAAGCGTGTTCAAAGATAACGTAAGTCAACTGTAAACTATGGGGAAAAACCTAGTTATTGTCGAGTCACCAGCGAAAGCGAAGACCATTGAAAAGTATTTAGGCAAAGATTTTATTGTGATGTCAAGTTACGGACATGTAAGAGATTTAGCCAAAGGAGATGGATCTATCGATATCGAAAATGGATTCAAACCAAAATATATTATCTCTTCCGATAAGAAGAAAATTATCACCGAACTTAAAAAGCAAGTCAAAGCTGTCGACTTTGTATGGCTGGCTTCCGATGAGGATCGAGAGGGAGAAGCTATATCCTGGCACTTAAAAGAAACGCTTGGTCTTGATAAAAAAGGATACAAGCGTATCACATTCAATGAGATAACCAAATCAGCAGTATTGAAAGCGATTGAAAAACCAAGGGCAATTGATGATGATTTGGTCAACGCGCAGCAGGCAAGAAGAATTTTAGATCGTTTAGTTGGTTTTGAATTATCTCCTGTCCTCTGGAGAAAGGTGAAGCCTTCATTGTCTGCCGGACGTGTGCAATCAGTTGCAGTTCGCTTGGTTGTGGAGCGTGAACAGGATATCGAAAAATTTACTACAAAATCATTCTATAGAACAGAAAGTGTTTTTAAAGTGGGTAGTTCTATCCTCAAGGCAAAACTTAATAAGCAGTTCGATAGTCAGTCAGATGTTGAATCGTTCTTGTCTGATAGTGCTGATTATGCATATAAAGTGAAAAGCATTACAAAGAAGCCAGCAAAAAAGAGTCCTGCGGCTCCTTTTACAACTTCTACATTGCAGCAAGAAGCGAGTTTGAAATTAGGTTTTTCGGTGTCAAGAACAATGTCTGTCGCGCAACGATTATACGAATCAGGTTTGATAACTTATATGAGAACAGATTCAGTAAACTTATCAGAAACAGCGCTGACAGGTGCGAAAAACGAAATCGAACAGTCATACGGAAAAGAATACCATAAAGTAAGAAAGTTTAAAAATAAATCAGGTGGAGCTCAAGAGGCACACGAAGCGATTCGCCCAACTGATTTTACATTGCATAGCATTGATGCGGAACGAGATGAAGCGAGATTATATCAGCTTATTTGGAAAAGATCTATCGCATCGCAAATGTCTGACGCCCAATTAGAAAGAACTGCAATTAAAATTGATGCACCGCAAGGATTTGAATTTGCAGCTAATGGTGAGATCGTTTTGTTTGACGGTTTCTTAAAGGTTTACCTCGAGTCTAAGTTAGATGACGAAGATGATGAAATGGAAGGCTTGTTGCCTGCTATGTCGGAGGGCGATGTCCTTGAACAAACCGAATTGAAATCGGTACAAAGATTTACACGTCCACCTTCACGTTATGTGGAAGCAAGTTTGGTAAAGAAGTTAGAAGAGCTTGGTATTGGTAGACCTTCAACTTACGCGCCAACGATTTCGACGATTCAAAAAAGAGGTTATGTAGAACGAGGAGAAAGCGAAGGGGAACTAAGATCATACAAACTACTTTCGCTTGATGCAGGTCAAATTAAAGTAGATGAAGCTACAGAGAAGACAGGAAGCAATAAAGGGAAAATGATTCCAACTGACATTGGCCGTGTTGTTACAGAGTTTTTAATGGAGCACTTCGGTCAAGTAATGGATTATAATTTTACGGCAAACGTTGAAAAAGAATTTGACGACATTGCCAATGGAATGGTCGAGTGGACCAAAATGATTGAAGAATTTTATGGTCCTTTCCATAAACGCGTGGAGGATACGATTGAAAATTCAGAACGTGCTTCCGGAGAACGGATGTTGGGTGTAGACCCTAAAACTGGCTTGAATGTTTATGCAAGAATTGGAAGGTATGGTCCAATGGCGCAAATAGGCGAGTCTGATCAAGAAGAAAAGCCGAAATTTGCCTCTTTAAAGAAAGATCAAAGTATCCAGACAATTACAATAGAGGAGGCTTTGGAACTCTTCAAGTTTCCGAAAGTAATTGGACAGTACGAGGATGTGGATATTAAAATCAATAAAGGTCGTTTTGGACCTTATGTTCAGCAAGCAAAATTGTTTGTTTCAATAAAAGAAGAAAACGGTGATACGCTGGAAAACATGACTATTGAGCGTGCGATTGAGCTGATAGAAGAGAAAAAAGAAGAGGATCGAAACAGGATAATCAAGTCTTTTGATGAGGATGATACTATGCAGTTACTGAATGGTCGGTACGGTCCCTATTTGAAAGTTGGAAGAAAAAATTATAAATTGCCAAAAGACGTTGAACCAAAAGATTTGACTTATGATGAGTGCTTGCACATCATGGAAAATCAGCCGGCAAAAAAACGGAAAGCAAAAAAGAAGTAGAAACTTTCGAAGCTTAACAATTGAATGAAAGATCTCAGTATTTATTTTACTCCCGATGTAGAACCCGTGCAATATACCGATCAGCAGATTGGTGGAATGCTAAGGGTGAATAGTATCAATGGTGGTTTTCCAGATATAGATCAGAAGGGTGTTGCACTCATTTTTGTTCCTGAATATCGACAAGGCAATGGTGACAGTGAATATAAATATTGGATACAAGCATTTCGCGCGGCTTTTGCTAAACAATTTAAGGGAGATTGGAAATCGACTATTTACGATCTTGGGATAATTATCCCGGGTAATGAGGTTATGGATACCTACATGGCACTGGTAGAAGTTGTTGCCGAATTATCCAAGAAAGACATCATACCGTTAGTCATCGGGGGTAGCCAGGATTTGACGTTTGCGATTTATAAAGCATACGAAAAACTAGAGCAAACCATTAACCTAGTCGCTGTTGATGCAGAATTAGACATGGGTGATCCCGAAGATGATATTCATGCAAGGGGTTGGCTCAATAAAATTATTCTCCACAAGCCGAATTACCTGTTTAATTTTTCGCTCTTTGGTTACCAGTCTAATTTGATTTCAAGGGAAGAACGTAAATTGTTGGAAGAGCTTTACTTTGATCATTATCGTCTAGGGGATTTCTACAATAATCAACGGATGGCTGAACCATTATTGCGCAATGCTGATATTTTAAGCTTCGATTTGAATGCAATTAAGGCTGCTGACTATAGAGGAAATAGTACTTATTTGCCAAACGGCTTTTATGGTGAGGATGCTTGTCGGGTTATGCGATATGCAGGAATGAGTGATAAATTAAGCGCCTTGGGCTTATTCAACTTTAAGCTTGCAGAAAGTCAGTCAGATCAAAAAGCCGATATCAATCTGCTGGCGCAAATGTGCTGGTATTTTATTGAAGGGCATAACCTAAGAAAACAAGATTACCCTGTCGGAAGTAAAACCGCTTATCTCAAATATCGTGTCAATATTGACGACTTCAAGGATGAAATTATTTTCTACAAGAGTAATAAAAGTAGTCGATGGTGGATGGAAGTGCCATATCCAAATATGAAAGGAATGAAATTACAGCGTCATTTGCTAGTTCCTTGTGATTACGAAGATTATGAAAACGCCTTAAATAACGAGTTGCCAGATCTCTGGTTGCGGACTTATCGCAAATTATCGTAGTGACCGAGGTTACTTTCCCGTTTTATCGACATAAAATCATGATGAATGTTCTGACGTAGATGGTGCAACAACATTCACATGATAAAATTACTCAGTACATTTTTTCTTATTTCAGCATCTTGTTTTTTGTTTGCACAACAAGATCGCCAACTCACTTTCTATTCATTCGACGGGATGTCATTTAATCCAGCTATTACCGGATTTAAAGGTTATACGGGAACAATGATTTATAGAAATCAATGGGATAAAGTTGAAAATGCTCCAAATACTACCTTGTTTAATGTGCAAGGTAATTTGGATAATATCATTCACGTTCCAGGTGCAATCGGACTGGGCTTATCATTTAATAATGATGCGATCGGCTCAGTGAGACAGAACAATTTAAAGCTCAATGGCGCATACCATATCCAAACACCAATTGGGAAATTTAGTGCTGGACTTGGGTTAGGGTTTTTACAAATGGCAATCGATGGAGAATGGATTACACCGACTGACCCTATTGCGATGGATCCAACAATCAGTAACCTCGTAAATAAAGTAGCTGAAACTAAATTTGATTTTAACGGAGGACTCTACTATACCAATCGCCTTGGTTATATTGGTTTTTCCACAACACACCTAGCTGAAGCAGATTATCAGCAGATGAGTTATACGAGTCAACGCCATTATTATGTTTTAGCTGGAACTCATTTTAATGTCGGAAACAATCGGCAGTTTGAGTTAAAACCTTCGGTTCTGATAAAAGCAGATGGAGCAACGGCAGTTTTTGACTTTAATATTCGCGCAGAATATGATTTAATGAATTCACAAACCGTATGGGTTGGAGCAACTTACCGATTCAGTGACGGAGCAGGCTTAATGGCTGGGATGAGTCTAGGTGACCTGAGTTTTGGTTACGCACTCGAGTTTATGACCAACCCGATGAAAGTGTGGGGTAGTGGTTCACATGAATTAATGATCCAGTACAGCATTTTTCCTCCAGCAAAGAAAATTATTCGCACGGTTTGTCCGCATATACTCATGTAAAACCAAGGTTTTAAATTTTTAACATAAAGTAAGCTTCTTGTTGATTAAACGGTAGTATTTTCTTGTTCATTGAAACTTTTAAAAGTTGATAGCGTATTAACTTAAGACAGAGGAATCTGTTGAGCGCTCTTTATTTTGTGGTTGAGATATTGGATAATAGATAAGAACTGAATGAATTTCAGAATATGTTTTGTTTAAAATCGATTGAGAATTTGGTTTAGAACCGTCGATGAAGAAGATAAAACTTTAAAAGAAAAAATTTAGTTTTCCATTATTTTTATTTATTTTAGCCACTTGTTGGAGTGTTCTGACACTAAAATGGTATAGAAAAACTTGTTTATGAAGAAAGTTTTATCGTTGTTATTGTGCTGTATATCAGTAAGCTTGACTTACGCTCAGCAGGATAAGCAGTTTACACATTACATGTTTGATCGCATGTCATTTAATCCGGCAACAACTGGATTTAAAGGTTATTGCGGAACATTGATATACAGAAATCAATGGGATCGAGTGCAAGATGCACCGAATACAACATTGTTTAACGCTCAAGGAAACTTGCAAAATGTAACACTTGGACCAGGTGGTTTAGGCGTTGGTTTGTCATTTCATAATGATGCCATTGGTTTTATGCGAAATAATAACCTAACGGTTAACGGAGCGTATCACCTTCCTACACCATATGGTACGTTAAGTGGAGGTTTAGGATTGGGGATTATTAACGTTGGGTTTAGCCCAAATTGGGTACCGCCAACAGATGTTTATGATGCAACAATCGCAGATATTGAAAATCCAGTTGGACAAACAAAGATGGATATGAACTTTGGTTTGTTCTGGTATGGTAACGAAGGTTACTATGTTGGATTGTCTTCAACGCATTTGGCGCCAGGTTTATCAGCGCTTACTCAAATTAATTATTCAGTTGCTCGTCACTATTATGTGATGGCTGGTTACAAGTACCGTTTATCTGACGCAATTGGTACTGCTAACGTGATCGATTTAAAGCCTAGCTTATTGTTAAAAGCTGACGGATCAACAATGGTGTTTGACTTAAACGTAATGGCTGATATCTGGATTAATAATAAAGCCTACTTCTGGGGAGGTGTAACATACCGACTTTCTGACGCTATTGGAGTAATGGTTGGTTACGGATTCCCGCCGAGTGATGATTCTCAAAAAGATGCTTTACAAATTGGATATTCATTTGATATTATGACAAATCCATTGAATGAATATGGTAAAGGAACACATGAATTGATGGTGAACTATTGTATGTTCCCGCCTCCGCCAATTGTACCAAGACATGGTAATCCATTTATCTTGCAGTAAAAAAAATGTAACCTAATTATAATTCTGACGTTAAAAGAAGACCTAACCCTTATTAAGTCCTGATAGTCGAGAGATAAAGATTGGTAGAAAAACGAAGGTAGCATGAAAAAATTAATGGTTTTTGTAGTAGGTATTACGCTTGTGTTAACAAGTTGTAATCCGGGGTCCGGTCATCTGACCGGAGTGCAGGGTAGAAAAGTGTTTTTTCCTGAGATTCCAATGGGTATGGTATACATTCCTGCGGGTTCATTCACAATGGGAAATAGCGATCAGGATGTTCCATTCCTGCATCAATCACGTGCACACGTGGTTTCGATTCCAGCTTTTTATATGGATCAAACAGAAATTACAAACAACGAATATCGTGAGTTTGTCTTTTATGTAAGAGATTCCATATTCTTAGAAAAAGTTTATGAGAATACGAACCCGACGGGTAATGATGAGATAGATGAAGAGGATATAGGGGACATGTTAAGTCACCCAGACATCTATTATGATGAGATGAACCTTGAATGGAAAGAATTCGATCCTTCTCAGCCATATATCAATCGCGAATTATTCTCGTTGTCTTGGAAAATGAAAGGAATTACTGATCAGCAGATCATTCCACTTATTTCGGATATGTACCTTCGTCCGAATGAGCGATTCTACAAGCGTCGTGAAATCGATACGCGTAAATTGAAATTCAGATACTATTGGATTGACCTGCAAGAGGCAGCTCGTAAAGGTCGTGTGAATATTGTTCGTAATGGGTATGATCCAGATGGAAACTATACGAATCCGTCATTAGATCCTCAGCACCGTGGGCTGAAGAATCCTGATCATCCTTTTACAGGAGAGCCAGTTGGTCAAGAAATGGATTTAGGCCATTTCAATAAAAAAGGTCAAAACAACGCGTTGCGTTCACATGAAGATCGTTCAAGATTTATTATCGACGAGGTAATTAATGTTTATCCAGATACGTTATGTTGGGTGCGTGATTTCACCTACTCGTTTAATGATCCAATGACGAATATGTATTTCTGGCACCCAGCTTATGACAACTATCCAGTAGTTGGTGTAACATGGGTTCAAGCAAAAGCTTTCTCTGTATGGAGAACTCAAAAGTTGAATAGCTGGTTACATTCGGTAGGGTCACTTTGGGTACAAGATTTTAGATTACCAACTGAAGGTGAATGGGAATTCGCTGCAAGAGGTAACTTAAAGCAAAGTCCATATCCGTGGGGAGGGCCGTATATCAGAAACTCAGGTGGATGTATGCTAGGTAACTTTAAACCTATGAGAGGTCGTTATTTTGACGACGGTGGTTTTTACACAGTAAAAGCGTATTCATACAACCCGAACGGTTATGGTTTATATTGTATGTCAGGGAATGTTGCAGAATGGACAGAAACAGCTTTCGATGAGTCAGTTTACGAATTCACTCATGATTTAAGTCCTGAATACCGTTATCATGCAATGGATTGGGATCCACCTTCAATGAAGCGTAAAGTGATTCGAGGTGGATCATGGAAGGACATAGGATACTACTTACAAGTAGGTACAAGAACTTATGAATATCAGGATACAGCGAAGTCTTATATCGGATTCAGATGTGTTCAAACACACATTGGACGAGGTGGACGTGACTTCGAATCAGAAGGCGGTAACGAACTTCGATCTGATATGGAGTTGAGATAATCATTCAACTCATTGAATAGGCAATCAAATAAATAACCAAATAGATAAATGTTAAACTTAAAGCAAAGGAAACTATGAGACCAGGAACTAAAAAATGGAAATTATTTATGGCGAAGCTCTACGGTATTGGAGCAGCAGTCGTAATTTTGGGAGCACTATTTAAAATCATGCACTGGCCAGGTGCAGGACCCATGCTTGTTGTCGGTCTATTGACTGAAGCAGTTATCTTCTTCTTCTCGGCATTCGAACCGTTACATGAAGATCCAAAGTGGGAATTAGTATACCCTGAACTAGCATTAGCACATGATGAAGATTTCGATCTTCATGCTTATCTAGACGAAAAAGGTGAGTCAGGTTTATCGCATCACGGTGGTGGTGGCGGAGGTTCCGTTACTGGTATCACTGAGAAGTTTGATAGCCTACTAGAGGAAGCTAAGATTGACGCTGAGTTGTTAAATCGCTTAGGGGATGGTATCAGAACATTGAGCGAAAACGCTGAAGGTTTGAAAGCTGTTTCTGGAGCTGCTGCAGCTACAGATTCTTATGTTTCTTCTTTGGAAAGCGCTTCAACTAAAGTAGCTACTTTATCAGAGACTTATGATCGTGCTTCTGAGTCATTATTAGGATTAACTTCAGGTGCTGAAGAAGGAGCTTCTTTCGGTGAGCAATTACAGAAAGTATCAACTAACTTATCTGCATTAAACAATGTATATGAGTTACAATTGAAAGGTTCTAGCCAGCATCTAGAAAGCACTGAAAAATTCCAATCTCAAGTTACTGAGATGATGGAAAATTTAAGTGACTCTATTGAGGATACTAAATTGTACAAAGAAAACATGGCAATGTTATCTAAGAACTTGACTGATTTAAATCAAGTTTATGGTAATATGCTAAAAGCTATGACTATATCTAGAGATTAATCATCATTCTTGAGTGATATTAATTAATTGTTAAACAAAAAAATAGATAAATCATGGCAGGAGGAAAAGAAACCCCCAGACAGAAAATGATCGGTATGATGTACCTCGTACTGACTGCCCTTCTTGCATTGAACGTTTCTAAGCAGGTAATTGCTGCTTTCGTGACGATCAACGATAAGTTGGACCGTAGTGCTGAGATCATTAATACAAATAATAACGGAATCTATGCTGCTTTTGAGAAAAAGATCATTACTGCAAAAGCACAAGGTATGGACATCAAGCCATTAAAAGTATGGCAAGATCGTGCTGCTCAGGTTCAGGAAGAAACAAAGAAAGTCGTTAGTTTCCTTTTAGGGGAATGTAACGAAATGATTAAAGAAGTAGAAGGTGGAGTTGATTGGGTAGAAGAGAAGGATGGAGAATACATTGTTAGTTTAAAGCCTTTAGCAGATATCTCTGCTATGGACAACTATGATGTACCAACTAACCGCTTCATTGGTGGAAATCCTGAACAACCTAAAGAGGAAGGGCTAGCGATTCGTAAAACAATTCTCGAATACCGAAACAAAGTGGCAGAAATCATGGGTAATTATGATGATGCTAAAGGTAAATACACCTTTAAAGCTCCAGAAGACATCAGTCAATTGGATGCGGCTTTGAAAACGGCGAATCCGGATGATACAGCGCAAATCAAGAAATTCATGATGGCGTTGGATATTCCAGAGGAGATTACGCGTAAGGTTCACGGAGTTGAGGAAACTCTTCCATGGCCTTCAGTAATGTTCGATCACGCACCAATTGTTGCAGCGGCAGCAATGTTAACTTCTATGAAGTTGGATATTAAGAATGCTGAGTCAATGGCGACTGGTTTCTTATTATCGAAAGTAGATGTTCAAGAGTTTGATTTTAACAAAATTGAACCATTGGCGTTTGCGGAAACTGGTTATATCAACCAAGGAGATTCATTAAAGCTTCGCGTAATGATCGCGGCTTATGATTCAACTGAAATTGTGAAACTAGACTACGGAATGGATGCTGATACATCTAATACTGAAAACTGGAAACGATTCTTAGATGAGAAAAGAGACGGTATTTCTTTACCAGGTGATCAAGCAGGAGCGCACAAAGTAAGAGGTGTGATCTATGTTAAGCAACGTGGTGTTGAAGTACCAAAACCTTGGGAATTTAATTATACTGTTGGTCAGCCAATGGGTGTAGTTTCATTACCTGAAATGCGTGTATTATACCGTGGTTATGACAATAAAGTAGAAGGAACCGCTTCAGGTTTCCCTGCAGACCGTGTAACCTTATCGGGTAGTGGGTGTTCTTTAAGTAAGAGCGGACCGGGATACATTGCAAAAGTAGGAGCTGGTGTTCGTGAAGCAACGATTAGTGTGAACGGTCGTAAAGACGACGGAGGATCTGTGAATTTAGGTTCTTTCAAGTTCAAAGTTAAATCATTGCCAACACCAAATTTATACTTGGGTGGTATTTCTCAAGGACAGTCTCCTGGTCTTTCAAGTGTGAAATCTCAAGGACGTGTTTCTTGTAGATACGACGACAGTGTGCCTTTGACAAATGTTAAGTTTAGCATTGTAAATGGAACAGTATCTGTTGACGGTGTAATGCGAAAAGGTAAAATTAACAGTGGTGGATCACTTGATGCAAATGCTACGAAAATTTTAGCACAGTCACGTGGAAAACAGGTGACAATCATGGTGAACTATCGTGGACCAGATGGTGTTTCGAAAAGAACAGCATTGGTTTTCACAACGAGATAATAAAAATGGAGAGTGAGCCTTCACTCTCCACTTTAAACAAATGTAAAACTAGGCGAGATGAAAAGATTAATTTTTTCTTTGATGATGTTGAGTGCTGGAGCTACTATAGCTCAGGATATTCGCGGTCCAATCGCGAATCCAGCGCCAGGTGTTTTGGATGGGGTATATGTGAAAGAACATGTACCAACGAAGAAAGTAGTCCCTTACGAATACGTTCGTGAAGCGGATGTTACTTGGAGTAAGCGTGTGTGGAGTGTGATTGACTTAAGAGAGAAATTCAATCATCCGCTTTATTATCCAATGGATGACCTTCAGGAAGGGATGTGGAAAAAGAACTCGTCTCGTTGGAGTTTATGGACGATCATTCGTCATCATGTGATGACAGGAGATTTGACTATCTACTCTCCATTTAATCCTGATTGGGAAGATTGGAAAGATGGTGATATGTTCAAGTATCCTGTTGTTCCTAATAATCCTGGTGGAAATTATTACAATGACAAAGAGTTCCGTGAAAGAATGTTTATTTACATGGGAACTGAGCTTGTTGATCCTTTTGCTGAGCCATTAAAAAGTTATGTATATCCGGACGAAGATAGTTTGGTTCAGGATGAATTTGGTAACTGGACAGCGGTATATCCTCCAAGTGATACCATTTGGTTTACTTCAAAGGATATTATTCAGTACAAGATTAAAGAAGATTGGTTTTTTGATAAAGAACGTTCAGTATTAGATCGTCGTATTATCGGAGTAGCGCCTGTAGTATATCGAATAGATGGTAATGGAAACATTGCTGGACTTCGTGAACTATTCTGGTTGTATTTCCCGGAGTGTCGATATGTATTCCAGAACTTCTTCGTTCAAAGTCGTCACAACGACTCGCAACGAATGTCATTTGATGACTTATTTTGGAAACGAATGTTCCAAAGTTATATCGTCAAAGAAACAAATTTATACGATCGAGATATAGATAGCTACAAAGCTGGGGTTGATGCCTTGCTCGAGTCTGAACGGATTAAAGAGAAGATCTTTAATTTCGAACATGACCTCTGGAGCTTCTAGTGTTGATCCATAAGAAAATGAAAAGGTGTTAGTCTCTGACTAACACCTTTTTTTTGTAACGAATTTTATAATTGACATTGTATTGGTACCGGTTTTATACGAATCATGCTCCCTCACGTGCATTGTATCACTAAAACCAAACCTATGAAGTACTTAATTCTATCGTTAGGCTTGTCCATGGCCTTTTCAAATCATGCGCAATTTATCAGAGGACCAATACCAACCCCAGCTGCTGGTGTAATGGATGGTGTCTATATATCAGAACATATTCCAACCAAAAGAGTCGTTGCCTATGAGCCTGTTCGTGAGGCGGACGTTGTATGGAGTAAGCGCGTTTGGAGCGTCATTGATCTGCGTCAAAAATTTAATCAACCCCTTTATTATCCACTAGATGACATCCAAGAAAGTATGTGGAATAAAAATCCGCAGACATGGAGCATGTGGACAATTATACGTCAACATATTCTAAATGGTGACTTAACCCTGTATTCTCCTTTCAATCCTAATTGGGAAGATTGGAAAGATGGCGATGGCTTTAAGTATCCTATCCAATCAAGCCTACCAGGGGGAAATTATTACAATGATTCATTGTTCCGTGAAGAATTATTTATTTATCTCGGATCCACTTATCAAGATCCATTTACTCCCCCGTTAAAGAGTCAAATCGATCCTGCTGAAGATAGCACTATCTATGATCCAATTCTTGATATAAGGAAGGTTGTTTATCCCGATCCAGATACAACGTGGTTTACATCATCAGATATTGTGCAATATAAAATTAAAGAGGATTGGTTTTTCGATAAAGAAAGATCAAAGACAGAACGTCGTGTTATTGGAATTGCACCCATTGTCTATGAGCGAGATGTAAATGGAAACATAACAGGACTTCGAGAATTATTCTGGCTCTATTTTCCAGAATGCCGTTATGTTTTTCAAAATTATTTTTTGGCCAATCGACATAATGATGCGCAACGCATGTCATTGGATGATTTATTTTGGAAGAGAATGTTTCAGAGCTATATAGTCAAAGAATCCAATATTTATGGGCGTGAAATTGACAGTTATAAATCTGGCCAAGATGCACTCTTAGAATCGGAAAAAATAGAAAATCGATTAAATAATATTGAAGCTGATCTTTGGGAATATTAACTTTCATTAACCCAATGAAACGTGAATAAAAAGGCGAGAACACTTCGGTGTTTCTCGCCTTTTTATTGTTGGCGTAAATGTTTTTTGTTACTTCTTATTCAATTCTGTATTCCTTCTATAAACCATCCCTGTGCAAGGGGAATTAAAATCAAATACAATGGCAGGAGGAAAGCAAACACCAAGACAAAAAATGATCGGGATGATGTACTTGGTCTTAACAGCCTTATTGGCCCTCAATGTGACCAAAGAAGTTGTTAACGCATTTGTAACCATCAATGATAAGCTGGATCAAAGTGCAACCATTATTAATGATAAAGTCAATGAGGATTATTTAATGTTCGATATGAAACGAATGACCTTAATAGCAAAACAAGCAGACTTAACCCTATGTAATACATGGAAATCCAAAGCGGATACACTTAAAGCAGAAACCAGTGAGTTGGTTGGTTACCTTCTACAAGAGTGTAACGACATGATTAAAGAAGTGGAAGGGAAAGATTGGATAGCGCAAAATGGACGGGATGAAAATGGTAATGTCAATCAGCTAAAACCTTTAATGGAGATCGGAGTCAAAGATAATTATGACGTACCGACTCAATTATTCATTGGTGGTAATCCTGAGAAACCAATAGAAAGAGGCTTGGTCATTAGAGAGCGGATTCATGCCTTTAGAGATAAGATTGTTCAATCAATGGGTACTTATCAAGAAAAAAATAAGAACTGGTCATTTACGCCCCCTGGTAACGCGCGTGAATTATCAAAAGCTTTACTAAAGGCAAACCCAAGAGACACCGCTTATCTCGCTCACTTCTACAAAGCACTGTCCATTCCGGAAACTTTATATGATCCAGGAGAAGAAAAAGAAATGCCTTGGGTATCGGTTACTTTTAATCATGCACCGTTAGTCGCTGCTGCGGCAATGTTCACATCATTAAAGGTGGATGTTAAAAATGCTGAGTCGATTGCTTCGGGATATATGCTCGCTAAAATTGATGAGCCGCCTTATCCGGTAAATAAGATTGAACCAATGGCTATTGCTCCTACGGCATATATGAACATGGGTGATTCAATGGAATTAAACGTTTTGATTGCGGCCTATGATTCAACGGAGGTATACAAGATAAAGTGGGGTATGGACGCCGATACGCTTCCAGAAAGATGGAAAGAAACAACCGGAGGAATTACCTTGGACGGCGCAGCACCGGGTCCACATAAATTAAAAGGAGCGATTGGTGTGCGCGAACGTGGTGGTCTTGTATGGAAACCTTGGTCATTTGACTATACAGTTGGTCAACCTATGGGAGTTGTATCGCAACCTCAAATGCGTGTGCTTTATCGCGGATACCGAAATGTGCTGGAAGCAACAGCAAGTGGTTTTCCTGCAGATAAGGTAACTCTAAAAGGAAGCGGATGCAAAATAAGAAAAGAAGGCGGCCAGTGGATTGCATCACCCGTAGATGGAGCAAGGGAGGCAACGATTAGTGTTATCGCACAAAAATCAGATGGTACTTCCGTTAATTTGGGTTCTTATGCTTATGATGTCAAAGGCTTACCAGCTCCACAAATCATGCTAGGATCCATTAAAAGCGGAGATCATGTTTCAAGACCGACAGTACTAGCGCAGAATCGCCTGAGAACAACACTGGGGTCAGAAGTTAATTTAACGGGCATAACCTATACGATAACAGGTGGTACGGTAATGGTAGGGGGACTCATGGGGAAAGGCAAAGTAAATCGAGGAGGAACTTTAGATACTGATGCAATGCGCTTATTAAGGCAAAGTTCTGGAAAAACCGTCACGATATTTGTAGACTATGCTGATCCTTCCAATACTGTCCGCAAGGGAGCTGTGACATTTACCGTGAGATAGACCAAAATAGAATTAAAGATAAACCGTGTAAAAAAGGCGGGCTGAGCAAGTTTGGTGCTCATGCCTGCTTTTTTTTGTTTGCAAGATTCGAATGCCTACATTTGCACCAGAAATTTAGATTATGGTTCGTATTGGTGCCCTTTCCTATCATTTACCGCAAGGTTTCCTTTATAAGGATATCTCCTTGTTTATTGATCGTGGCGATAAAATTGGTCTTACAGGTAAAAATGGAGTCGGTAAATCAACCTTGCTCGGTATTATTTCTGGACAAATAAAACCTACAGAAGGAACTGTAGTTGTCGAAAAGGGAGCGTCGATTGGTTATTTAACCCAAGACATTGAGATCCGAAAGGATATATCCGTTCGTGAGTATATCAAACGTTCGAATCAGGAAATTCAGTCATTGAATGAAAGATTAAATTTTGTCAATAATGAATTGACGACACGTACTGATTATGAATCAGATGAATACATGTCACTGATCAACGAAGTGACAGAGATTAATGATCGTTTGGTTGTTTTGGACGCTCATTCTTTTGAGGAGCGAATAGAACTTGTTTTAAAAGGTTTAGGTTTTAACCAAGGTGAATTTGACTTAGAAATTGGTAGTTTTAGTGGAGGTTGGCAAATGCGTGTAGAATTGGCCAAATTACTAGTTAACAACCCTGAGGTTCTATTGATAGATGAGCCAACCAACCACTTAGACATTGTTTCAATTCAATGGTTGGAGAATTACTTGATAAACTTTAAAGGAGGCTTGGTTTTGATTTCGCACGACCGGCGATTCTTGGACAATGTTACAAATCGCACCGTTGAGATTGCAAATCAACGACTATATGATTATAGTTGCAATTATTCAAAATATTTGGTTTTGCATGAAGAGGAGATGGAGCGCGCCATTGCTGCTAAGAAAAACCAAGATCGCGAAATCAAGAGAACCGAGGATCTCATCAATAAATACCGAGCAAAGGCCAATAAAGCCGCTTTTGCTCAGAGTTTAATCAAAAAGTTAGATAAGGTTGAGCGTATCGAAATTGATACCATTGCTAGAAAAGCATTCCATTTGCGTTTTTCACTTGAAAACCCGTCAGGAAAGCGAGTATTGGATTTGGCAGGATTAAAAAAATCATTTGGCGAAAAAACCATTTTTAACGGATTAGAAGTGGTGCTAGCAAGAGGTGAAAAAATCGCATTGCTTGGACCCAACGGAGTGGGGAAATCGACCTTGATCAAATGTATCACTCGCCAAACCGAATACGATGGGCAAATTGAATATGGCCATAATGTTCGTGTTGGATATTTTGCGCAAGATGCAGCAGAACAACTCGATCCTGAAAAAACGGTATTTAAAACAATTGACGATATCGCTGTTGGCGAAAAACGAAAAGATATTCGAAGTATACTCGGAGCCTTTTTATTCAGTGGTGAAGACTCTGAAAAACAAGTTAAGGTTCTTTCAGGTGGGGAGCGCACGCGTCTAGCTATTTGTAAACTATTATTTGAGGATTTTAATTTCCTGATCATGGATGAGCCAACCAACCATCTAGATATCCAAAGTAAGGAGATTCTGAAGGATGCATTGGGTAACTATGAGGGAACCTTGTTGCTCGTTTCGCACGACCGTGAGTTTTTAGATGGCTTAAGTAATAAGATTTGGGAAATACGAGAAGGAAGGATTCGAACGCATTATTTTGGTGTCAATGAATTTCTGAAACGCTTGGACGAAGAAGGAAATGCTCAATCAATGCAAAGCGAGCATGCCAAAAAGAAAGCGAAAACAACGCCGAAGCTTGAAGAGGTAGTGGTTGAAGAAGAAAAAGTGTTATCGAGAGAAGAACAACTTCATCTTAAAAGACTGGATAGTAAGATCAAAAAATGGGAGCGTAGAATTGAGGAGTTAGAAGTTGAGTTGAAAGAAAAAACAGTCATACTTGATGAAACGCCATACAACGAATCTGAAGAATATAAATCCCTATTGGCTGGTTTTAATGCGACGCAAAAAGAACTCGAAGAAGCAATGGCAACTTGGGAGAATGCCGAGTTAGAAAAAGCGGAATTAGAGGATTAAATCTTTTTGAATTCTCGGCGAATTCGAAGTAACGGCTTTTCAAGTATTTTGTAACTGATATTGGCAGCAACGATGGCGCCAATGAAACTACTTAGCAAAATAAGTAGTAGGGCATAAGGTGAGTTTAAGTCACCTTCAAGCGATTCAAACGCAATCATCACCAAAAAAGCGATCAGACTTTGATAAACAATGAGTCCAAAGCTGACCCGTCCCAGATGGGTTAATACTTTTTGGTTCTTTAATTGAACAAAAGAGTTTTTTCCAAACGTTTGTTCCACAATTACATAGCCGAAAAATACAGATGTAAACAACGGGATAAACGCAGAAGAAAAATGCTTCGAAGTTAGGATATATCCGCCAATGATTAGAATGGTTCCAACAATATATATAACGGTATTTATGTTTTTTGGGATTTCTTTTAGTCGTTGGATTATTTTCAAATCAGCCCTTACTGCATAAGCTAAAAAAGCACCAACGCCAATAGGTGTTGCATAAGCCATGGTATCCAATACATGACTTGTGCCTTTGTAGATATGGACCATGCGAACAACAATGCCAAATACCACTAATGCGATACCGACATGAGGAATGAAGTCCCGTAAATATTTTAATACGATTCCCCATACAAAATAAAACTGCAGAAAAAGATAAATTGACGCTATTATGGCAATAAAGAGGAATTGAAATGAACTTGAAAAATAATTAGGTAGCATGTATAAAAAAGGAGCAGCACTTGGAAGTGAAATTTCATGCAAGGCGAGCTTGTCATTCATCCATGGATGGAAAATAAAAGTAAAAATTAATGCTAAAATGAGGACCGGTGCAATTCTGAAAAGTCGACGAATGTAGAAGTTTTTTAACGAAAAGCCTTCAAGGTATTTATATTCACGTAAAGCATGAGAGGTCAGAAGAAAAGCCGATAGCAAAAAGAAAAAATCCAGTGAGTTCTGAGCAATTTTCTCTACGAAAAAATTAATTTCTTTAAGCATACCATTTTGACCAGCACTAATGTAATAAAGCGTGCAAAAAATAAACACTGGAAAAAACGCAAGTCCTCTTAAGGCGTTAAGATCTTTAAAATGAAGTCGTTTATTTCTCGGCATCTGGTTAAGTTGGTGCAGGGCTTCTCAGTCCTACAAATATAGAAAAAGCATTTCAAATCAAAGTTCTGGCAAAACTCCGCTTAATTTCTTATACATTTGCATCCATGAAATTGAAACCAATTCATTATCTTATTTTGGCTCTAGCCGGAGGGTTAGGGATGGGCTTCGCATTTCCATTTACGGGCGGTATTTTTCCTTTAGCTTTTGTTTCTTTCGTCCCGCTGATCATCATGAATGTTCAAATAAATGATTGGTCAAAAGGGAAAAGGTTTTTTGGTCGATTTCTATATAATTACCTCTATTTTTTAGTTTTTAATGCCGTCACCACTTGGTGGATTTATTATGCGTCAGAAGGTGGGATGTATATGGCGGTATTGTCCAATTCATTGTTAATGACATTGCCATTTTTCTTCTTTGGCTTCATGACACGTGTGCTTGGAGAGAATAAAGGATTATTAGGTTTGCTCGTGCTATGGATTTCTTTTGAATATGCCCATTATTTTTGGGAATTATCATGGCCCTGGTTGAGTTTTGGACATGTTTTCGGGAATCATCCTTGGATCATTCAATGGTATGAATATTCTGGCGTAACTGGAGGTTCTTTCTGGGTTGTAATGATCAATATCATGGTTTATATGATTGTGCGCAATATTAAATTTCGTGGAGAGAAATGGAATATTCAAACCCCTATTTTGATGTTTATTGGTTTAGGTTTGGCAATTCCGATTCTGAGTTCCTTGATCATTTACAATACATATGAGGAGACAACAGACCCTGTCGAATTGGTCATTGTGCAACCCAATTATGATGCTTATACCGAAAAGTTCATTATTCCATTGCCGGATCAACTGAATACAATGTTCGAGTTGGCGGCAAATGAATTAACCGATTCAACTGATTTAATTGTCTGCCCAGAAACAGCCATTTCAAGACGGGTGAATGAGGACAACTTAGATAATGAACCGGCCATCATAGCCATCAAAAGTTTTTTAAGGGCGCATCATAATGTCAATATGTTAATCGGTGCAGATGGCTATCGTTACTTTCGAGAGGAGAAATCTTTGGCTTCATTTTATAGCGAAGGTGCTAGAGCTTGGATAGAAAATTATAACTCGGCATTTTTAATAGATCCTAATCGCCCGGTGCAAGTATACCATAAGGCAAAACCAGTCTTAGGTGCAGAAAAAGTTCCTTTTTTAGGATGGTTTCCTTCATTAAAAGAATATTCGGTAGAGCTGGGAGGAACCTCAGGTATGATTGGACTAGGAGAGGAACCAATCAATATGGTTTCTGGAGATTATCGTTTTGCGCCGTTAATCTGTTACGAGTCAGTTTATGGTGATTATGTATCCTATTTCACAGGAAGGGGAGCAGATATTCTTTGTGTCATAACCAACGATGGTTGGTGGCAGGATACACCGGGTTACAAACAACACCGTTCTTTTTCTCAGATTAGAGCGATAGAAAATAGAAGAAGTGTTGCTCGTTCAGCAAACACAGGGATCTCTTGCGCCATTGACCAGTGCGGTGAAATAATAGAAGAAATAGGTTGGAATCAACGCGGAGCTTTTAATGTGATCTTAAATCGCAATAAAGAAATAACCTTTTTTGTGCGTTATGGAGATGTAATTGGACGTTTATCCATGTTCCTGACTTTAGCGCTGTTTATCTATGCGATTACAACATTTTTACGTACTTCAGGCTTCACAGAAAAAGCGCATTTAACGCGTAAATAATTTGTATCTCTTTCAACAACCCATTTGTCAGTAGGAAGCTGTAAATTTGCCATTTTGCCACGCATATGTCTTTGAATAATTAAGAAAAAGTGACAGAATGTCCTAATCCTAGGAGTGGCAGCCTTTTTGTGATTATTAGAAAAAACGAAATAAAATGTCTGAAAAAGAAAACGAAAATAAAGGACAAGAGCATGATGAGCAAACTGTAAATACTGAAGCAGGAGCGGAAAACAGCGATACGGCAGAATCAAATGCAGCAACTGAGGAAGCGATTGAAAAAGAGCCTACCATTGAAGAGCAGCTCACTGAGATGAATAATAAATACGTCCGCCTTTATTCTGATTTTGACAACTATAGAAAAAGAACGATAAAAGAAAAAGCGGATATCATTAGCACTGCTAGTGGGGGCTTAATGACGGATCTACTTGGTGTTTTGGATGATTTTGAAAGAGCCATGACAAACAACGAAAAAGTAGATGACGCTGAGAGTCTAAGAGAAGGTTTTAAATTAATATATAATAAATTCTCCTCGACCTTAAAGAACAAAGGTCTTGAACCAATGGACTGTAAAGGAGATGTATTTGATGGTGATTTACATGAGGCGGTAACGAATATTCCTGCCCCAACTCCAGATGATAAAGGGAAAATTGTTGACGTCATTGAACGTGGATACAACCTGAAGGGGAAAGTCCTTCGTTATGCTAAAGTAGTAGTAGGACAATAATAATTACGGTCTAAAAGAACGGAAATGAGTGAAAAGAGAGATTATTATGACGTGTTGGGGGTTGAGAAAAATGCGGATGAAAAAACGATCAAAAAGGCGTATCGTAAGATTGCGTTAAAATATCACCCGGATAAAAATCCAGATGATAAAGAAGCAGAAGACAAATTCAAAGAAGCTGCAGAGGCATACGAAATATTGAGTGATGCTGACAAAAGAGCACGGTATGACCGTTATGGTCATCAAGGTGTAGGTGGCGCAGCAGGCGGAGGTTTTGGGGGAGCTGGTGGCTTTGGCGGTATGAATATGGATGATATTTTCGATCAATTCGGAGATATTTTTGGAGGTTCATTTCGCGGAGGCGGAGGCCAAGGAAGAGGAGGTTCTCGTGTGGCTCGAGGTTCTGATTTGCGCATCAAGATTAAGTTGACCCTGAAGGATATTGCATTGGGTATTACCAAAAAGATTAAGGTTAATAAATTAGTTAATGCTGAAGGTGTAACCTATAATACTTGTAAAACCTGTAATGGTCAAGGACGTGTAATGCGCGTAACACAAACCATGTTGGGTGCAATGCAAACGCAATCGACATGTCATGTTTGTCATGGAACAGGAAAGATCATTGACAAAAAACCTTCGGGCGTCGACGCACAAGGATTAAAAAGAAAAGAAGAGGTTATAGAGGTCAATATCCCTGCGGGAGTTGAAGAGGGAATGCAATTAAAAGTTGGAGGAAAAGGTAATGCTGGTCCGTTCAATGGTGTTCCTGGAGATTTGCTTGTAGTTATAGAGGAAGAGCGACATGAGCATTTGAAAAGAGATGGCAATAACTTGCATTACGAAGCATATATTGGCTTTATAGATGCTGTTTTGGGATCTTCTATTGAGGTCCCATTAGTAGAGGGGAAGGCCAAGATAAAGATTGAGCCAGGGACACAAAGCGGCAAAATGCTACGCCTTCGTGGAAAAGGATTGCCGAGCGTTCAGGGATATGGCAGTGGAGATTTATTAGTTCATGTCAACGTATGGACACCAAAGAAAATCTCCTCGGAAGAAAAAGAAATACTTGAAAAGTTAAGAGACTCTGAGAATTTTCAGCCCAAGCCGGGTGGAAAGGAAGAAGGGTTTTTTGAAAAAATGAAAAACTTCTTTCAAGGGTAAAAACTTTTAAAGGAAATTGAATTAGCGTTCGTACATCCATTTAGGAAGGGCGAACGTTTTTTATGATTATAATTTTGGTAGGTTCTAGAAGAAATAATTACCTGCTTCTTTAGAATTCATAACCAGAACAGGAACCCCAGCTTTATTGGTGATCAAACTCTGAGCAAACGTGTCAAATTGCGGTAAAAGACTATCTGAATGATAAGCAAATGCGATCAAGTTCGCGTCGATGCTGACGGTGTAATTTACGATATCGATAGCATATCCTTTTTTCTTTGTCAGGATTTTCGTTTCGTATTCAATGCCTTTTGCTTTGAGCTGCTTTGTAATTAATCCACTGTGCACAGCGGTCTTTAACTTTAAATTACTGTCGACTTTCTTTTCGGTGACGACATGAACTTTAGATTTGAATATTTCAGCCAACCCACCTGCTACTTGCTCAATTTGTAAGCTTTCTTGCGACTCATCTAATGGCACGACTATTTTACTCATGTCGATACCAGAAAATTTATCTTG
>JAURQI010000050.1 GCA_030836155.1 Crocinitomix sp. | reverse complement strand
CCTTTATTGGTGTTTGAAGATGATGAAAAAGTGTGCTTCGCTTCAGAGATGACTGGATTAACTCCGTTTACTAAATCTTTTGAAATTAATCCGACTACCCTTAATCAGTACTTTTCTTTGACATATACAGCGGCTCCTGAGACCATTGCTAATCGGGTTAACGCATTGATGCGACTGCTGACCAAGCACCATGATAAGAGTACTCAGAATTATTAATCGGTTTAACCTAGGAGGGCCAACGTATAACGTTACTTTCTTGACAAGATTCATGTCGGATGAATTTGATACTCAATTATGGGGTGGTGAAATTGGCGAGGATGAAGGGGATGCCTTATTTATTCCTGAAAAATATGGGGTAGAAACGCATATCATTCCTGATATGGAGCGTGAATTAGATGTCAAGAAAGATCGCAAGGCCTTAAAGCAGATTCGCAAAGCAATCCAGGACTTTAAGCCTGATGTGGTGCATACTCACGCTTCGAAGGCTGGAGCTCTTGGGAGATATGCGGCGATAAAAGAAAAGGTGCCTGTAATCGTACACACCTTTCACGGGCAAGTATTTCATAATTATTTTGGTAAGGCAAAAACAGAGTTTTATAAACGGGTAGAACGCTATCTAGCTAAGAAATCAGATGCGATCATTGCAATTTCTCCTTTGCAAAAAAAGGAGTTGGTTGAGGAATATGGTATTGCAAAGCCGGAAAAAGTGAGGGTGGTGCCGCTGGGTTTCGATTTAGAGTTGTTCCATCGAGATAAGGAATTGAATCGTAAATCGTTTAGAGATCGTTATCAAATTGATAATGATCAATTGGTCATTGGTTTGATAGGACGAATGGTGCACATCAAAAATCACCTTGGTTTTCTCCTTGCTGTTGATTTAATGGCAGGCAAAACGGAGAAAAAAATAACGATTTGTTTCATTGGTGATGGAGAGATGCGCGAAAAAGTAGAAGTTTTAGCAAATCTATTGTCAGATGATCATGCTAATCTCAGTTTTATTTTTACTTCTTGGATTAAAAACGTTTCTACTGCATTACCTGGCATAGACATTGTTTGTTTGAGTTCCTTTAATGAAGGTACTCCTGTCAGTATAATCGAAGCGCAAGCAGCTGGAGTCCCAGTTTTAACTACTGATGTGGGAGGTGTGAGGGATGTTGTTATAGACAAAGAAACGGGGTTCTTGGTTGGTGATTTTGAAGCAGAAGAATATGCTAAGTCACTCCTAGATTTGGTTGAAAACAAAGAAATTCGTGATAAAATGTCACAAAATGGCTGGAATCACGTAAAAGATAAATTCCATTACGAACGATTATGTGCTGACATGGAGGATTTGTATAAATCGCTGTTGGCCAAAAAGAGAAGATAATGAGTTTTAAAAGAGTAGTAAAAGTCGCTGTTAGCGTTGGTATGTTGATGGTGCTGCAAAGTTGCGGTATCAATAGTAATTTAATGTTAAAAACAGAAAAGGACTATGAGTATGCTCCAATTGACAGCGTGAATTCAACAAAGAGCGAATATCGAATTGATGTGAATGATATCGTACAGTTTCGATTTTTTACTCAAAAAGGTCAACGTATCTTGGATATTACGACAACGTCAGTTCCGGGGCAGCAAAATCAGTTGTTTAATCCAAATAACTCTCTAAATTATGTAGTTCAAAGTGACTCTATGGTTAACTTTCCTGCGGTTGGGGAAGTAAATATCGTGGGTTTAACCATTCGTGAAGCTGAGATTTTCTTAGAAGAATTATATGCAGACTTGTATGTAAGTCCCTTTGTTCAGATTTCAGTCACTAACCGTCGTGTTATTGTCTTTCCGGGTAATGGAGGGGATGCTCAAGTATTGTACTTGGCCAACAATAATACGACCTTACTAGAAGCTATCGCACTTGCTGGTGGTATTACTCAGCGAGGTCGGGCAAGTAGAATTAAACTAATCCGAAAGGGACCGGATGGTCAACGAGAAGTATACCGTATTGATTTGTCTACAATAGATGGCTTAGCTTATACTGATATTACTGTACAGGCCAATGATTATATTTATGTTGAACCTGTTCCAGAAATAGGTAGAGAGTTATTGCAAGAGGTTGCGCCAATAGTCTCTTTAATATCGAGTGCAGCCATTGTCGTATCAGTCGTGACGGCCTTATAAGAAAATAAGATTGGATAATAAACTTACAAATACCGACAAGACATCATTCTCTTTACAGAGCGTGTTGGTGAATTATTAATAGGTAAAATGGTTGATCAGTTATTTGTTATTCTGAATAGTGTTGATATCAAGCGTCGTGGCTACGGTTATGGATATGGCTATGGATATGGCTATGGATACGGTGAATATTACACAGATGAAAAGGCACCTAAAAAAGGTTTGTTTAAACGTCGATAAGATCAGTTATGGTTGTTGAAGAATTAAATATCGAAGGCTTAAAGGTTTTTACACCGCGCATTTTTGAAGATGATCGCGGGTACTTTTTTGAGTCCTTTAATCAAACAATATTTGATAATGCGGTAGGAGAGTCGATTGTTTTTTGCCAAGATAATGAGTCGCGATCATCAAAATATGTCCTAAGAGGTTTGCATTTTCAAGCGCCGCCACATGGTCAGGGTAAATTAGTTCGCGTGACACAAGGCAGTGTATTGGATGTGGCCGTTGACTTGAGAAAGGGTTCGTCGACATATGGCCAATATGAGAAAGTATTGCTTTCGGCTGATAATAAGAAACAGTTTTGGGTTCCTGAAGGTTTTGCACATGGCTTTTTGGCCCTAGAGGATAATACCGTCTTCAATTATAAATGTACAGGTTTTTACAATAAAGAAAGTGAGGGAGGTTTAAACTGGGATGATCCAGGTTTGAAAATTGATTGGGGCTTAGATATTGATCCGGTGCTATCAGAAAAAGATAGGGTAGCAGCATCTTTCGAAACTTTTAAATCCCCATTTTAGTCCGTGGATCTTTATCGCTCCCTTATCCATATACTCTTGTTTTTTGGAGGTGCATTTGTCACCTCCATCATAATCAATGCCTTTTTTTTGAGGTTTTCCAGGACATTAGGAATCAAATACAAGAACGATCTTGAAGTGAGATGGTCGAATACATCTAAACCTTCATTGGGAGGTATTAGTTTTTACATTTCGTGTTTAATGAGCTTTATGTTTTATGCCATCATCTTTGGAGAAACGGATGTTTTCCAAAATAAAGAGCTGCTTGGTTTTTTTACAATCATTACCATCGCTTTTTTATTAGGGCTATCTGATGATGCCTATAATATCAGGCCGATACTTAAACTTATAGTTCAGATTGGCTGTGGGGTTGTTTTGATTTTTACAGATAATCAAATAGATCTGTTTCAAATCGAATGGTTGAATAATGGATTAACTGTCTTTTGGGTTGTATTGATTATGAATAGTATCAATATACTTGATAATATGGACTCCATTGCGACGGTTTCGTCTATCTACATTATTTTAACCATGATTGGAATGTCATTGCCTTTTTTCTGTAAGGACAATGTCGACTTCTTTTTGTTAATGGCTATTCTTGGTTCATTATCCGGGTTTTTAATTTTTAATTGGAATCCATCTAAGATGTTTATGGGGGACACTAGATCGCAGTTTTTGGGCGTGTTTTTGGCCTATTTCTCAACAAAGCTTTTGTGGAACAATGGTGTAAATGAAGGTGATTATTCAATCTTGTCAAATTTGACCTTGGTTGCCCTTACTTTCACAGTACCGCTCGTGGATACAACATTTGTAGTTGTTAGAAGGGTTTTAAGAGGCGACTCCCCAATGAAAGGGGGGAAAGATCATACGACGCATACCTTGTTTTATAAAGGCTTAACAAACCGTCAAGTAGGCTTTGTTTTTTTGTTATTTGGACTGGCCTCTTGTCTCTTGGCGCTGAATGTAGCTAAATTCATACCTGTCGATTCGCTGGTTCTTATCTTGATGTGGTTATACCCAATTCTGCTATTGGCTTCGGCTTTTATCTTAGCTGATGGTAAAAATGAGACTGACCAATCTTTAAAAGATGATCAGGAAACCGGTAATAGAACGACTTGATTATCCGATCTCATAACTAAGTCCTGAAAAAGTTTTTTTTTACCTGTACTTACTGTAATTTTATGCCTTCAAAAGAAGCTGTTTAGTCGATACTATTGTCTACTTAATAAGAACGGCTCATACAAGGACAAATGGCAAATCAATTATCACAAGAAGAGTACATTGAAATTTACGGCGCTCGTGCGCACAACTTGAAAAATTTCGATTTAAAAATACCGCGTAATAAATTAGTCGTATTTACTGGTTTGAGTGGAAGCGGTAAGTCTTCTTTGGCCTTTGACACTATTTTTGCAGAAGGTCAGCGCCGTTATCTAGAAACGTTTTCAGCATACGCACGACAGTTTTTAGGCGGATTGGAAAGACCTGAGGTTGATGAGATTCTGGGACTAAGTCCGGTTATTTCCATTGAACAAAAAACCGTGAACAGGAGTCCGCGTTCTACGGTTGGAACGGTGACAGAAGTTTATGACTTTATGCGTCTGCTTTTTGCAAGAGCAGCAGAGGCCTATTCATATGAGACCGGGGAAAAAATGGTGAAGTATACCAATCAACAAATCATTGATTTAATACTTGAGCGCTTTAATGGGAATCGTATTGTTGTGCTTGCCCCAAAAATCAAAGGACGTAAAGGACATTACAGAGAGCTTTTTGAGCAAATTGGCAAAATGGGCTTTACGAAAGTTCGTATTGACGGAAATATCAAAGACATTGAACCTGGTATGCGAACCGATCGATACAAGATTCATGATATTGAAATTGTAATTGATCGAATTCAAGTTACAGATGAACATCGAAACCGTGTTGCACAAGCTGTTCAAACTGCATTAAAATACGGACAAGGAATATTGTATATTCAAGATCACGATACAGGAGAAATGGCACCCTTTAGTCGTTTTTTGATGTGCCCAACAACAGGCATTTCATATGCAGAGCCTGAACCGAACTTATTCTCATTCAATTCACCATATGGTGCTTGTCGAAAATGTAACGGGTTAGGTGTGATTTCTGAGGTGGATATCGATAAAGTCATTCCAGATCCCTCAAAATCAATAAAAAATGGAGGAATAGATCCATTAGGTAAACTCAAAAAGAATTGGGTAGCTAAGAAGATAGAAACGATTTTAGAGGCTTTTGGATATAAGGTTACTGATCCCATAGAAAAAATTGATCCAGACCTGATTAATAGACTACTTTATGGATTTGAAGAAGTTATAAAAGTTGATGAAACCAATCGAAATTATTCGTTTGAGGGCGTAACTAATTTTTTGAGCCGATATTATGAGGATGCACCTTCACCGGCCTCGAGAAGATGGTTAGAGAATTTCATGAATAAAAAGACCTGCGATGCCTGCGAAGGTTCAAGGCTCAAAAAAGAAGCAGATTATTTCAAAATTGACGAAAAAAGTATAGGAGAGTTGGCAGGTTGGGATTTAGCAGATCTAGCAGTTTGGTTTACAGACCTCAATAATAGATTGTCTAATAGACAATTAAAAATAGCAGGTGAAATATTGAAGGAAATTAATAACCGACTACGCTTTTTGATGGATGTCGGCTTACATTATTTAACCTTAAACAGGTCAGCAGCAAGTCTTTCTGGCGGAGAAGCACAACGGATACGTTTGGCTACTCAAATTGGGTCTGAGCTCGTTAATGTTTTGTATATTCTTGATGAACCTAGCATTGGTTTGCATCAACGGGATAATACCCGATTGATAAAATCCTTAGAAAGATTGAGAGATGGTGGTAATTCAGTCATAGTGGTAGAGCACGATAAAGAAATGATGGAAGCTTCCGATTTTATTGTCGATATAGGTCCGGGCGCTGGATTGCATGGAGGCAAAATAGTAGCTGCAGATTCGCTGGGAAATTTAAAAGCGGGGCAGAGCACTACAGCCGCATATTTAAAAGGAGAGGTAAGTATTGAAATACCGAAAAAGAGAAGAAAAGGCAACGGCAATGCGCTCGAATTATTAGGTGCAACAGGTCATAATTTAAAAGGAGTAAATCTAAAAGTTCCGCTTGGAAAGTTTGTATGCGTAACGGGCGTTTCAGGTAGCGGAAAATCATCATTGATCAACCAGACGCTGTATCCTATCCTTAATGCTTATATCTATAATGGAGTAAAGAAACCATTGCCATATCAAAAGGTTAAGGGGTTGGAGTTTGTTGATAAGGTAATAGACATCGATCAAAGTCCTATAGGTCGGACTCCTCGATCGAATCCTGCAACGTATACGGGGCTGTTTACAGAGGTAAGAACATTGTTTGCAAACATCAATGAATCGAAAATTCGAGGTTATAAACCGGGTCGTTTTAGTTTTAACGTGAAAGGCGGTCGATGTGAAACTTGTCGTGGAGGAGGAGTGCGAGTGATTGAAATGAATTTTTTACCGGACGTTTATGTGGAGTGCGAAGATTGTCAAGGAAAAAGATATAACCGCGAAACGCTCGAAATACGCTACAAAGGAAAGAATATCAATGATGTATTGGAGATGACAATCGAAGATGCTGCCGTCTTTTTCGAAAAGATACCAAAAATTAAAAGGAAACTAGATACACTCAATTCAGTTGGTTTAGGTTATATCCGATTGGGTCAGGCTTCTACAACTATTTCTGGAGGAGAAGCACAACGTGTTAAGCTTGCTACAGAGCTGTCTAAGAAGAGTACAGGAAAAACGATTTATATCCTCGACGAGCCCTCAACCGGTTTGCATTTTGACGACATCAAAATGTTATTGAGTGTCTTACAACGACTAGTCGATGAAGGGAATACTGTCCTTGTCATCGAGCATAACCTAGATATTGTCAAAGTAGCAGACCATATTATTGATATCGGGCCAGACGGCGGAAAGAATGGAGGCGAAATTGTTGGTTATGGTACACCGGAGCAATTTGTGAAAAAGTTTGAGACTGAAACATCAAGGTATTTAAAGAAAGAACTTTAAAATGCATTCGTCTTTCTAAGATTATAGACTTCAGTTAAAATCGTCTTATATCTAATACGAATTAACTCCTCTTTTTTGTAATTTCAGGCCATTCAAAACCTAGAAAGAAAATGAAATTCAGCTTAAAAGATCGTTTAAGATATCGATTCGAAAGATATTTAAATAAAGGAGGAGCTTCCATATTTGTAAGTCTATTTGCGGTGTTCATGGTTCTCTTTATCGTGATTGTCGGAGTACGATTACTAATAGTTTACTTTGCAGACCCTGGACTTGATCCGGATTACAATGGAACAAGTGATGATGTCTGGCGAACATGGCTACAGATGACGGATCCTGGGAATATGAACCAGGACAATAAGATGAGTATTTGGCTTAAAGTGTCCACCATCTTAGCAGGAATAGTGGGAGTTATTATTCTATCCATGTTAATTGCGTTTATTACAACCAGCCTTGAGAAAGTTTTATACAATTTCCGAAAAGGGCGAGGTGTTGTGATTGAAGATGAACATACACTAATCTTGGGGTGGAATGAGCGAGTGGTCGATATAATAAGGGAATTGATTATTGCAAATGAGAGTGAGAAGGAAGCGTGCGTTGTAATTCTATCTGCGGAGGATAAAGAGTTAATGGACGATTTAATCGCAAAGCGACTTCCAGACTCTAAAACTACTCGGATTATAACTACAACCGGAGACTATGCCAATATCAATGAATTAAAACGTGTCAATACTAAAGAGGCTAAGTCAGTTATTCTTTTGGCAAATTGTTCTGAAAGTGCTCCGTTAGAAACGAAAATAGCTTCTGATGTTCAATCGGTAAAATCAATTATGGGAATCATGTCTATCCAAGAGGGTGATAACCAGATTCCAATAATAACTGAAATCTTTACCGAGGAAAAGCGACAACTCATTGAGTTTTTTGAAAATGAGCATATTATAGCTTTAGACAGTTGGGATATTATGGGCAAACTTCTTGTTCAAACCTCTTTAACGAGCGGTCTGGAAATGGTTTATAACGAAATGTTATCCTTTGATGGTTGTGAGGTATACTTTTATAAAGCTGATTGGAGTGGAGTGACTTTCGGTGAATTACCGTATCACTTTAAAGATGGTATTCCACTTGGTTTGTATAATGACCAAGATGGTATGAGATTGAGGCCAGAAGCTGATTATTCTTTATCGGATCAAGATGAAGTAATAATTCTAGCCGAGGATGATTCAACCATTCATTTTGAAACTTCAAAAGAGATTAGGCCATCCTCCTTGAAATTGATTAATAAACGCTTGGGTCAAAGTCAAAGAAAAGTACTTATACTTGGTTGGCACAATGTTGCAGAGATTTACATTAGAGAAGCAGCAGATTACCTTTCAGACGGATCAAAGTTTGATATTCTATTCAAGGAGCCTGACGAAAATTTAAAAAATAAAATAAACGAAATTGAGAAAGGCTATCCTGATTTTAAAATCAACTTGACAAACGCCGATCCGCTGAAACTGGGAACACTGATGAAGCAGGATCCCTTTGAATATGACAACATCATTATATTGTCTCAATCAATAGAGGAGCAAATGCCTGATAAAATTGATTCTGATACGTTAATCATATTGCTGTGGTTGAGAAAAATTAAAAAATCAATTGAGCAATCGAAAACAAAAATAATAACACAAGTATTAAATTCAGAAAATCAAGAAATCATTACGCAAACTGACGTTGATGACTTTATAATTAGTAATAAATTAATTACCATGATTCTGGCGCAATTGAGTGAGGAGCCGAGAATTAAAATGCTATACGATGATCTGTTCTCAGAAGATGGCAGTGAGATTTATGTGAAACCTGTAAACCTTTACATTGATCAATTTCCTGTTGTGCTTAAATTTGCTGATATAATAGGACTTGTTGCTCAGCGAGATGAAGTGTGTCTTGGTTTTCGAAAAGGCAGCCAACAAAAGAATTCGAATGCAAACTTCGGCGTTCGTCTAAACCTTCCGAAAACGGAGTCTATTATTTTAGAAGAAGAGGATTATTTAGTCGTCTTGTCAGAAGATGAATTATAGTCTCGTTTTAACGAACAAAAACACAAAAGAAATTGTTCTTGCAATATAAAAAATGGAAAAAAAACGCCTATCTTAGGCGAATCGTTGAACCTTAAAAGATTAAAATAAAACAAAATGAGCGAAATGGCTAAATTGGAATTGAACGGAGAAGTTTTTGAATTACCAGTAATTACCGGTACTGAGAACGAAAAAGCACTGGATATATCCAAGCTGAGAGCGTCTACTGGATATATTACTTTAGATCGTGGTTTCAAAAACACAGGTTCTTGTCAAAGTGCCATCACTTTTTTAAATGGTGAAGAGGGTATTTTAAGATACAGAGGGTATCCAATTGAGCAGCTTGCAGAAAAGGCTTCATTTTTAGAAGTATCTTATTTAATCTTAAAAGGTGAGTTACCAACACAAGCTCAACTTGATTCTTTTGAAGAAGATATTGATCACCATACTTTGGTTCACGAGGATATGAAAAGATTCTTCGAAGCCTATCCAGCTAAAGCGCACCCTATGGGGATTTTGGCGTCAATGATTTGCTCGATGTCGACATTCTATCCAGAATCTCAAGATCCCAATAGATCACCTGAGGCAGTTGACTTAACGATTAAAAGATTAATTGCAAAGCTGCCAACGTTGGCTGCTATGGTATATAAAAATGCAGTTCGTCATCCTTTCATGTACCCTAAAAATGAATTAGGATACATTGAGAACTTCATGTACATGATGTTCGGCATGCCAACTGAGGATTATGAGCCAAGTCCGGTAATTGCAAATGCGTTAAATAAATTATTAATCTTACATGCTGATCACGAGCAAAACTGTTCGGCTTCAACGGTTAGAATTGTAGGTTCTTCTCAAGCTAACCTTTACGCCTCAATATCAGCAGGTTTATCTGCATTATGGGGACCATTGCATGGTGGGGCAAATCAAGCTGTGATTGAAATGCTTGAAATGATTGAAAAGGATGGAGGAGATCTTGATAAATGGATTGATAAGGCAAAAGATAAAAACGACCCTTTCCGTTTAATGGGATTCGGTCACCGTGTTTATAAAAACTTTGACCCGCGTGCAACAATTATCAAAGAGGCATGTGATGATATTTTAGGTGAATTAGGAATTGAAGATCCAACATTAGATATTGCGAAAAAACTTGAAAAAGTAGCATTAGAAGATGAATACTTCATCAAGCGTGGTTTATATCCAAATGTAGATTTCTATTCAGGAATTATCTACAGAGCGATTGGTATTCCTACTGAAATGTTTACAGTGATGTTTGCATTAGGTCGCCTTCCTGGTTGGATTGCTCAATGGAAAGAAATGTTAGATAATGGAGATCCAATTGGTCGTCCGCGTCAAGTATACGTTGGTGAATCTGCAAGGGATTTCATTCCGTTGGAAAAACGATAAAAAGAACAATTAACGAAAATAAAAAGTCCTCAATGATGAACATTGAGGACTTTTTTTGTGCCTTGAATTAAATTAATTAACACATATTGAGGCTGTAAACGAAGTTTCATTGTTAATAACTTATGGTTTTTGTTGATAATAAAAAAACAATACCTCCGCAGTACTGTTAAAAAATAGACACTCATAAAAAAAAGTCCTATTTTAGGGCTACCCGCTTTAACGAATACCCCTATAAAATTTCACATCTCCCCATGTGAAACGCGTTTTGACATGGTCAAGGCGCTTTCACTTTTTGTTTTCAATGTATTTATAAATGTGTCCTTTGGGCAAACGATTAATGCCGGAGCCGATCAAGATATTTGTGATGGTGAATGTGCAGACCTTTCCGCTACCTATACTGGAGGAGGTGTTCCAACTGATTATACAGTTGCGGATATAACATATGCGCCAGATCCTTATGGTGGTACAACCGTTTCTCTAACAGATGATTCACAGACAGGTCTTTTGCCGATTGGTTTTGACTTTTGTTTTTATGGGAATACTTTGGCGAATTCGGAATGTTAAAAGGTAATACAACACTAGTACGTTAGTTTAAAGTTGCTAAACGGTTATCAGCTAACGGTTAAACTGTTAATAATTGAGGTTAAAACCCACATTATGATG
>JAURQI010000049.1 GCA_030836155.1 Crocinitomix sp. | reverse complement strand
GATCAATCCACTTATTACAATCTTGGTGAGTGGATAAACTTTTGTACCTATGGGGTTTTTGATGGCGAAAACTTGGAATTAAAGGTGTTCGAAGGAGAGAGTGGGGCAAGCGAAATGATCAAACGAGATACTGTGGATTTAACCACTTAAATCAGCCACCTTATTTTTTCACTTTCTCTCTAATTCTGTCTCCTCTTGATTCTTTAAGGTCATCATCTGGATTCAGTTTTTCCGCTTTTTCTATCCAACTTAACGTCTTTTCATATTCTTTTTGACGATAATAATAGGTGGCTATTTCACTATAAGATGAGGGTTTGTAGGTAATTATGCGCTCTGTTTCTGAGATTGAATCGTATTTTGGAAAGGTTTCTAATAATGCAAGTATTTCAAAACCGCGCTCATCATTGTTGATCAAGAAAACATCATCCAAATACATGTAGAGAAACGCAAAAACAAACTCTGTATAATAAGTGCTTTCGGTTAGAAAAGGGTAAGTTTTTTGATAAACCTTAATCGAGTCCATGAATTCCTTTTCGTCCGTTTCATTCTTAATCGCGACTAGCACAATATGTTGACCTAAGGCGTCTTTGTAATGATGGTTCTCCGGATTTAAATAGATCGCTTCTTTTAATAAGGCAAGTGACTCATTAACATCGCCATTAAATGACATCTTATAGGCTTTAATGTACTTCGTAAAACTCAAGAATAAGTTGTAGTCTTCATGATCGCTGAGATTAGTTTGAATCCATTCATCACATAGGTTTACGAAAGAGGTGTCTTCTCGATCTACCAAAGCGTCTTGGTAATAATACTCAAATGACGAAATGATCGACTCTTTAGTTTTGGTATCTGGTGTTAAAGCGTACAATGTGGTTATGTATTCGGGAATTTTCAGATCTGTTTTTTCTAAGTCTATCAATATGTCATTTAATAATGCGGCTTTGAGATGATCAAGATTTTCATTTTCATAAAGTTCAGTTGCCAATTTCACCCATGTTAAAGCTTTTTCTTTTCTCCCTTCCTCAGCCATTTCCATTGATTTATTGAAATAATACATGCCTATTAGTTCGTTTAGAGATACATCGTTTATTTCCGTGAATTTCTGGTTAATGTACTCTTGTAATCCTATCTTACGAATTTTTGTTTCCGTTGTCAGCTCCGATCGTAAGATGTGGTTCACAACCATGGAAAGCGGGATATCCGTCCAATAATAAATGCTATTTGCTTTATGACCGCAGTTCCACGTAATGGGGTTGGTTTTGGGGTATGCAATTAAGTCTACCTGAATTGAACTAACACGAATCGCATAGGGGATTTCAAAAGCATCAAATATGATTCCCATCAGAATAGCACTTGTAACGGGGGTATATATACCATATGCATCAATCTCCGAAAAGTTAGCAAATTCTGCGTATTGTCTGAAAAAATGCTTCTCCACGGCGATGGTCAACTTTTTGACTTTTTTCGACTTTGGTAATTGTTTTAAGTCTTGATTCTTTTGTATGAACTGAAGCAGATCAAATTCTAGCATTTGCGAAGTTCGGCTGGATTCATGACGATACATCAACTTGACATGCTCGGTATATCCCGTTTGCCCAAATGAAAAATAGATGAGATGAATCAATAATAGGGTTAAAAGGTATCGCATATTCATAAACAAAACTAGTGCTTAAATTCTTTTCCAGAAAAAAAAAGTGAAACCTTTTAATCATTCATGCGTTCTAATGATTGTAAACGAATTTTTAAATTTCGATTACGGACTTATAAGGGATAAGAGGGTTATTTGTGTCAGACGAATGCCCTCTTTTTTGTTTAAGATCATCAGCGACGAATTCCGTAAGCTAACTAACGAAGTTTTAAGAGGTCAGGTTGCTGAGCAATCAAAAAAACCTTAAATTTGCTCAAACTTTAAGAAGATGTATACAGGTAAGGTGAAGTTTTTTCATGAGGCCAAAGGATTTGGATTTGTTGTGGACGAGGATTCTGGCCGCGAGTATTTTGTCCATATTTCTGGTCTAATTGACGCGGTTCAAAAGAACGAAAAGGTATCGTTTGAACTAGCAGATGGGGAACGCGGTAAAAACGCCGTTAACGTCAAGCTAATCTAACTTGTATTGAAAATATTTATTATCAAGGCTTCTCTAATTCGTTATTGAAGCCTTTTTTCATAGATGGAATTATGATTGAACGTAAATGTTTACAATGCGGTACTTGGAATAAAGATGAGGATCACTGTATGAATTGCGGAGAACCAATCTCACCAAAAGAGATTGATCGTGTAGAGACAAAGAAACGTCTCGAAGCTGAAGCGAATCTGCCCAAGGACAAATGGGAGCTTCTCATGGATAGAATGAAACATCACCAATCAGTCTTTGTTAGAGTGATCTACAAAGTCATTTATTCAATCGGTATTGTATTCGCCGCTATTGGAGGATTTTTTGCCTGGTTAATTGCAATGGCAAATGGCTAATTAAAATGGCTTGGAGACTATTCATATCACCTGTTTTTCTCATTGCAGTTATTGGCTATGCTTATGTTCGATTGGGTAGAATAGGTTGGTTTTATGTTCCTCAAATGCTCAATGATTATCTAGCAGATTTGGTATGTTTACCTATCATTTTAACTTGTTGTTTAGCTGGGGTGAGAATGATGAAAGAGATTCCAAATTACCAACTCAATTGGTTTATGGTACTCGGTATGACCATCTTTTATGCTGTTCTTTTTGAATGGATACTACCGCAACAATCTTCAAATCACACAGCAGACTGGGGGGACGTAATAGCATATTTTATTGGTGCGAGTTGTTATTATTATTTTAGGGGTATAAAGTGGTTCCAGCCTAAACTGAATGCTTCTGGTTATTAGATTTAAAATTTAGGATAATTCGTTAACTTTAGAACGTAAATTATCAACCATGAAAAATATCCTTCTTTGTGTTCTTCTTATAGTTTCTATTGGCACATTTGCGCAAAATCAACCTTCTTTTTTTAAAGTTTATCCAGTTTTGGATGGAACCGAACCCAATTGGGTAACTGAAATGTACGACTTAGATGCTAATGTAATGGAGGTGATAGATGCGTATCATACCTTTTATAGCGAAAATTCTTTTGAAAAGAATATCCATACGCAGAACTATAAATACTGGTTGCGCACTGTCGAGCCTTATGTTCAAGAAAGTGGCGAGATAATAATACCCAATAAAGAAGTTGAAAAAGAATGTCTTAATCTATTAAAAGAACAAAAAAAAAGAGGCGCAGGTGCTAAAACGAGTGCATGGCAAAATATCGGACCAGATCGAACTTTCCGAAATGATGGATCGATGCAACTTCGTCCTACTCAAGTTAATGTTTATTGTATGGATGTTGCACCATCTGATAATGATATTGTATATGGCGCAGCAGAAGGAGGAGGTATTTTTAAATCAAGTGATCATGGCCTCAATTGGGAATTGATTACCAAAAACGAATCATTCACGAATGCTCAGGACATTAAAGTGCACCCCGATAATCCAGATATTGTGTATGTCGGAACAGGAAGTGATATCTATAAAACAATAGATGGCGGAGTATCTTGGACTTTAAATTATTCCGCTCCTGGAACAATTGAGCAATTTTACATTCATCGTACAACACCATCCAACGTTTATGCAGCAACGGCAAATGGACTTTTCTTTACAAATGACGATGGTAGTTCTTGGTCAGAATTATATACCGCAAGATGTTGGGACATTGAGGCGCATGCCGTTAATCCTGATATTTTGTTCTTATCGGTCCACAACGCGGCTGCAAAAAGAGCGGAGATATTTAAATCCGTTGATGCCGGCTTAACATGGGAGTTAAAAGAGTCGGGATGGTATGTTCCTACCGATTTTGCTGCGGCTTCAGATATCGGTTGTAAAATTGGTGTTACCCCTGCTGATCCAGATCGCATTTATGCTGGGCTTATCGGGGCAAGTAAAGGAGGAGATAATGGCTGGATAGGGGTTTATTACAGTGAGGATGGAGCTGATACCTGGGTGAACGCTGATGGGATTGATGGAGGTCCATATGAACCGGGTAATGATCCAGCTACCAATTGGTTTGTAGCTGGATACGAAGGTGGTTATCATCAAGGTTGGTATAATTTTGATTTGGATGTATCTGATACGGATCCAGACAAGATATGGATCGGTACCATATGGTTTTGTGAGTCTGGAAACCGCGGGGCGAATATTGAATATGTCCGTGGATCCCGTAGTCTTGAAATGCATGCCGATATACAGGATATTGATGTTGTTAATGGTGAAGTTTGGGTAGCGTCTGATGGTGGAATCAATTTTTCAACAGATGAATGTCTTTCTGTGGAAGTGCGAAACACTGGAATTTCAGCAAGTACTTATTGGGGTTTTAATCAAGGTTGGAACGAAGATACATGGACCGGTGGTCGTTATCATAATGGCGATGCCGTTTATCATGAGAACTTCGGGGTAGGAAACACCATGTTTATGGGAGGTGCAGAGCAGGCAACTGGATACGTAAACCCTTTAAATAATAGAGAAACGCATTATTCAGATATTTCAGATAAGGTTACGCCTGATGCATTGACTGAGAGTTCTTCAAACACGGCTAGTTTTAGTCTTTATCCCAATGAGAGTTATGGTCTTCTCAATTCGAGTGAAGTGGAGTATGATCCAAGATATTCTGATCATCTTTATTTAGGTAATGAAAACATCTTTTATAAATCGGAAGATGGAGGAGCGAGTTTTGAAGCGCTTTTTGAATTCCCTGAGTTTAGTAGAGTTTTGGAATTCGAAATTTCTCGCGAAAATCCTGATATCATTTATTGCATCGTTCGAGATGGCTTTAACTGTGCCATATATAAGTCAATTGATCAAGGAATCAATTTTGAATTAACGGCTGAATTACCAACAGGTTCGCTCTCGAGGATCGATATCACATTAAATCCATTAGACGCAGATGAGCTTTGGGTGGCCGTTCATTTTGGTGCTGACGGCGAAAAAGTTTTTGCCACTTATGATGGTGGTTCATCCTGGGAGAATAAAACAACGGCTGTTCTCAACGGACATGCCATTCGTGACATCGTATTTCAAGCAGGATCTGACCACGTGGTTTATGTCTCTTCAAACAATAATGTCTTTTATTGGGATGAGTCATCAGCGGATTGGGTGATGTATAGCGAAGATTTACCATTCATCACACGCACGTTACATTTTCGTCCCTTTTATCGTGATCATAAACTCCGTTTAGCAGGAGGAAGAGGAGTTTGGGAAGCTTCTTTGGTAGCACTATCACTACCAATCGCTCAGCCGATGGTCAACTCAGAAACGGTCTATTGTAGTCGTGATACGACTCAGTTTAACTGCTATTCTGTATTAAATCATGAAGGCGCTTCTTGGCTTTGGGGTTTTTCTCCGATGCCGGAATACGTTAGTTCCTTGACAGATCGAAATCCAAAAGTTGTTTTCGGAGCAGAAGGAAGTTATGATGTCACGCTCACGGTAACGGACGGAGAGGGGAATACTGATACGAAAACTGTAGAAAACATGGTCACACTCAATGACCAGTGTCAGCCTGATCCTTTTCCAGGATTTGCGATGGAATGTTACGAATCGGGAGATTATGCTACAACAAATAATTTGAACATTGAAGCAACAAATGAATTTACGGTTTCAGCCTGGATAAAACCAAATGGAATTCAACCGGCATATACAGGAATCGTTTTTAATGATGGTACCAGTGCAGGTTTAAATTTCCGCCCAGATAATCAATTGGCTTATCACTGGCCAGGGGGTGCTTGGTGGTGGGACAGCGGATTGTTCGTAGAAGAAGACGTATGGTCGCATGTTGCCTTGGTGGTAACACCAGATTCAATAACTGTTTATTTAAATGGGGTAGGTTCAACGCATGTCGTGGCTCCAACTCCAGTTTCTATTGCCTCAATGAAGCTTGGAAGTTATCAAGGATGGGGAAGTCGAAATTATTCAGGTTTAATTGATGAAGTTTGCATTTGGAACAGAAGTCTCTCACGAGATGAATTGAGAGAGTTGCGTCATTTGACGCGTACAGGCGAAACTCCATACACAGATGGTTTAGTATCTTATTATCAATTTAATTTGGATGGCACAACCGCTGTAAATGATCGCATTGGCAGTAATCATGCTGTCATGAATGCAGGAGCCACTAAAGTAATATCAACTGGTCCTTTCGGTGGTGGAAATAGCGATCGATTATATGTCGGTACAGAGGGTACATATTTCTTTCCGAATTCGGAAGCAAGTTTTGTTTTAGCTTCGTCTTCAGAAATCAATGGAGAGGTGGTGGTTTCTAGGTTACATCTTGAACCCAATAGCCTTCCTTCTGAAAACCCTAATACTGGAAACTATTGGGTTATTAATAATTATGGTGATGGGGATTTTCCGAATTTAGAGAGTATTTCTTTTGTTCCATTTGAGGCTACGCCAGAGGGTTTGGCAGAAAATGCTTTGCTATATACAAGAAGTGAAAATGAGGATCTAGAAGTTTGGGCGGAAAGATGTGCAGCGTATGAATTGGATGCGGCATTCAATTACAATTCAGATTGTGAAATTACCAATTTTCAACAGTTTTTTATTGAGTCATCCGTAGTCGAGGATGATATTATTGTTAAAATTGATGAAAGTACCCGTGGAAATCAAGTGCAACTTTACCCGAACCCAAATGATGGCATGTTGTATATTGATTTTGAAGAATTTGATGCACTAGATTTCGAACTCGTCGATAACACAGGTAAAATTGTGGTCAAATCTAGTCTGAACAGCTCCGGCCAATTCTTGGATATCTCTATACTTGCCGCAGGCATATACTTTTATCGACTAAGTGCTCAATCAGGTGAAGTCGTGCAAGTGGGGAAAGTCGTAAGACGATGATAGGAAGGGAAATTTTGCTCTTTGCTAAAGCACCTTGATGGGGTGATTAAACTTCCCCTAACAAGGTCTCATCTTGCTCTGCCAAGACAAAATAACGTGGATCGTCAATATCTCTTTCAATTATTTCATCCAAATGTGGGTTAGTTTTGGTCAGTAATCGAACGCATTGTGGACTAAGATGCTTTAGTGTGATTGATTTTCCAGTTTTCTCATAACGATCCACTAGATTTTTAATGGCTTCAATTCCTGAATGATCCGTCACTTTTGATTCAATGAAATCAACCTCAATTTTAACAGGGTCTTGCGCTATGGTAAATTTATTATTAAAGGCTTGCACCGAACCAAAGAATAAAGGTCCCCAAATCTCATATACTTTTGTACCATCTTCTCGCGTTGTTTTTCGCGCACGAATTCGTTTGGCATTCTCCCAAGAAAATACAAGAGCAGAAACAATTACACCGCAGATAACAGCTATAGCAAGATCAAAGAATACGGTCATACTCGAAACGAGGATCAATACAAAAGCATCTGATCTTGGGATTTTACTAATAATGCGGAAACTCGACCAAGCAAATGTACCGATAACAACCATAAACATAACACCTACAAGCGCTGCAATAGGCACCTGTTCAATTACGCCAGCACCAAAAAGGATGAAGATCAACAAAGTAACGGCAGCGACAACGCCTGATAATCTTCCGCGACCACCAGAGTTGATATTGATAATGGATTGTCCAATCATAGCACATCCTCCCATACCTCCAAATAAACCGTTAATGAAGTTTGCTCCGCCTTGAGCGATGCATTCACGGTTACCGTTTCCTCTCGTTTCTGTCAATTCGTCAACTAAATTCAATGTCATTAAGGATTCGATTAAACCAATAGCTGCGAGTATTAAAGCAAATGGTAAAATCGTATTAAATGTTTCAAAAGTTAGCGGAATTTCTGTGAATGTTTCCGAATGGAAAGTTGGCAAACCTCCATTTAAACCTGCGCCACCACCTTCTTTGATAAACGAACCTACTGTGCTGACATCCATGCCGCCAAATATCGTGATACAGGCGACGATAATTATTGCTGTTAATGCAGCCGGAATCTTTTTCGTTAGTTTCGGCAAGAAAATCATAATACCCATCGTCAAACCGACCAAAAGTAGCATCATTAATAATTGACTGGTGGGTAACCAAGATTTTGATATTCCAGCAGATTCAATCTTATAGATGCGATTATCCTCTATATTATAAGCTACCTTTTTCGTTTTCAAAGAAAACACTTGATCTTCTTTTAACTCGTATTTAGCTTCTGTTGTATTTGGGTCAATCAATTGATTATTGAAAAGACTATAAAGCGTTTGCCCACTAGCGATATCAATTACTTCATCATCATTAATTGAATAGACCTTTTCTTTTGAAACAGACACAATTTTGGGCTGTCCATAATGATCGCGATCTGTGGTTTTAAACATACCTAATTGTGAGAGAAAGATCACTATTGCCAATCCGTTAACAAAACCCATCATGACAGAGTGGGGAAGTAAACGAACAAATTTCCCAAGTTTCAGAACTCCAGCTAAAATTTGAATGATTCCGACTAATAATAAAGTGAGCAATAAGTACTCTAACCCATGTCCTCCTTGATCTTCTCCAATTTTCACTAGAGATACCATGACCACAGCCATTGCTCCGGTTGCTCCAGAAATCATACCAGGGCGACCACCAAAAATCGATGTGATGATCCCCATCATAAAGGCTCCGTATAATCCAACAAGCGGATCAACTCCTGCAACAAATGCAAATGCCACGGCCTCAGGCACCAAAGCCAAGGCTACCGTTAATCCCGATAGAATATCATTTTTTGTGTTTGCTGAAGTTTTCCTTATTAATTTGAACATACCCTGAAAAAAAGCGCAAAGTTAAAGGAATTATTGAAGCATGAACGGGGTTCGAGCATTCTGTTCTAGCAGGGGTTGTGAATAACGCTGAAATTCGAAATCAATAATTGAAGACGTAAGTGCTCGAATCAAACGGTGTAGCGTATAAAGAGTCAATTAAGGAATATCCCGTAACCATGTTGATAAACGTGAATTTCACATAAGATCCTGCGGTTGTAACATAGGTAATATTTGTGTCTAGCGCACCATAATAATTGTAGGTTTTGTTTTCTGCACATCCATTACAGCCTTCTCGAAAATCTTGTGTTAATAATCGAAGATGATCTGATTCGCTTGGACCAAAATTTTCCATATCAAATTTTATCCATGATTTTGGTTCTAATTCTTGATCATAAACGTTTGATCCATCTGTGGTTACATTGGCGGACGTTTCTTCAATTTCTATTGTGAAATAGTTCTCTTTTTTATAAGTCATTAAAAAAGAAGTCACTTTTTCTCTTTCTATCGATAAATCATAGCGACCAGAACCATCAGTTTTAGCTGCTCCCGCGAAAATAAATCCCGCCGTTACTGCTCCGTTCTGCAATATTTTTTGATCCAGTTCAAAATAAACACCCGACAATGGCGAGCCGGTTAAGGCGTCTGTAACTTGACCTTCAAATTGATACATGATAGGACCTTTATTGCACGAAGCCAATAGTAGCACCGCACAAAAATTGATGATAATATTCCTTGAACGTATTTTCATATTTAATTGCTCATAAACTCTGGAACAGTTAATAGTCAGTGTTCACGAAATTGAATCTTGCTCTAAAGTTAAAAATACTCTATCGTTTTTCCAATAGTTTCTTACGATTTACTAAAAAGTGGAACGGTATTTGGAATTACTGCGCTAGAACCAATCTTGAATGAAAAGAAACTCACTAACAATTTAATCTACAAAAAGTTCGTCTTCATATAGCCAAGAGAACGATTTTTTTAGTTATTTTCGATCAAGACAACTAATTTGTAAAGAATGAAACTCTACTTACTAATGCTATTCGGAATGATATTCAGCGCACCTTTAATGGCGTTTGAAGTTGATCCGGCACCTCAGGACTCTTCAATGATTTATGATTTCCCTGAGAAAATGGCGCAATTTCCTGGTGGTGCAGATGCTATGGATCTTTTTATCCGTAAAAATTTGAATTACCCAACAGATCTTAAAAATGGGGGAGTAGGTGGAAAAGTTTATGTCCAATTTGTTGTCGAAAAAGACGGTTCCATTACAAATATCCAAGTACGTCGCTCAAGTAGAAATCAGTTTTTGGATAAGGAAGCTGTCAATGTTGTTAAAAAGATGCCTAATTGGGAACCCGGTTCAGTTCGTGGTAAGAAAGTACGCGTTAAACAGACGGTTCCAATTGCTTTTATTCCTTAGGTATTTTTACTCTCCTTCTAATAAATCAGGTCTACGCTCTTTAGTTCGCTTTAGACTTTGTTCATTGCGCCAAGCTTCAATTTTTGCTTCATGTCCAGATAAAAGTACATCGGGCACTTTATGTCCTTCATAATCTTCTGGTCGTGTGTACACCGGTGGTGCCAATAAACCATCTTGAAAAGAGTCAGATAAGGCAGAAGTTTCATCATTCAGAACACCGGGAATAAGGCGCACAACGGCATCAGTTAATACGGCAGCACCTAATTCACCACCAGATAAGACATATGATCCAATTGAGATTTCTTTTGTGATATAGATGTCACGAATCCGTTGATCAACCCCTTTATAATGACCGCATAGAATAATAATATTGTCCACCATCGATAAAGCGTTGCACGTTACTTGTTCTAAAATTTCACCATCAGGTGTCATATAGATGATTTCATCATACGCGCGCTCTTTTTTCAGCGCTTCAATACAATCAGCAATAGGCTGTATGGTCATGACCATTCCTGCGCCGCCTCCGTATTGATAATCATCTACGCTTTTTTGTCGATGCGTAGAATAATCTCGAATATTATGGACGTGAATTTCAACATGTCCATTTTCTTGGGCTCGTTTCATGATTGAATCATTAAAAGGGCTTTCAAGAAGTTTAGGCAATACGGTAAGAATATCTATGCGCATGCGGCAAATTTACTGAATCGCGAGCAATATCCAGAAGAGAATTGAAAATAGAAAGGTGGTCAGTGCGATTTTTTTAAGTTCTGGATCAAAATCTGCTGGCTCTTTTATCCGAATAACGGTTCGCAGGTGGACCAAATGAATGATTAGAATTGGCAATAAAATAAGCACATATGGACTCTTCAAAACACTCAACATCACAATGATCGGCCAACTTAAACCGATGATCATTAAAACGTAATGATATATTTTCGCACCTTTAAAGCCCAGGATAACAGCCATCGTTCTTTTGCCTGATGCCGCATCATTAATCCGATCTCTCATATTATTCAAATTAAGAACCATCACACAAAAAGCCCCCATGGAAATAGCAGACCAAAGGATGCCGAAATGAAATGATTCTTTAACAAGTAGGTAAAAGGATCCACCGACACCGACCAACCCAAAAAAGATAAAAACAAAAAAATCACCCAAAGTACGATAACCATATGCGCTTTTACCTACAGTATATTTAATCGCTGCAGCAATAGCAAGTAGGCCCAAAACTAGGAATAAAATGAATTTTAGGTTGAGGATATCGCCGAAGGTCAAATAAAGTAAGTAGAGACCTGAAACTAAAGAAAGAATAGAGGTAATGATAATCCCATTCTTCATCTCTTTTGCAGTGATGATTCCGCTTTGTATTGCACGCTCTGGACCAACTCTATTATCATTGTCTGTTCCTTTAACCGCATCGCCATAATCATTTGCTAGGTTGGAGAGGATTTGCAGGAATAAGGTGGTTAGCAATAAAAATGTAAATATGGTCCAATTAAAATATTTAGTTGGGTCCAGGATTTTAGATAAAAAATTCAAAAGTTCCCATGCAAAAGCTGACCCCATTATGATTACACTAAACGATAACGGTAAGGTTCTCAATCGCATGGCCTTGATCCATGCAATTGTTTTACTTTGCTTATGAACTGGTTTATCTGTCACTTTTAATATTTATCTCCCCAGAGATTTTTAATCGTCTTTTCGATATCCTTTTCGCGGTTCGAGCTGCCGGCATTAAAAAAAGATGTGCCAGCAATCTCTTCAGGCATAAACTCTTGCTGAATGAAATTGTTCGCATAATCATGCGAATATTTATATTCTTTTCCGTAGCCTAGATCTTTCATTAATTTGGTTGGAGCATTACGCAGTGGCAAAGGCACGCTCAGACTTCCAGTTTCCTTAACGAGTTTTTGAGCCTTTCCAATTGCCATATAAGAACCATTTCCCTTTGGGGAGGTAGCCAAATAAATGACACATTGCGCTAGAACAATTCGCCCCTCAGGCCAGCCAATTTTATGTATCGCATCAAAAGTATGATTGGCCATAATCAAAGCGTTTGGATTTGCTAATCCAATATCCTCTGAGGCGGATATGATTAGGCGTCTGGCAATGAATTTAGGATCTTCACCACCTTCTATCATCCGCGCTAACCAATAGATAGCAGCATTTGGATCACTGCCTCGTATGGATTTAATGAAAGCAGATATGATATCATAATGCTGCTCACCGTCTTTATCATATGTGGCAATATTGGCTTGCAGGATATTGGTCACTAACTCGTCTGTAATAACCAGTTTTTTATCCTCGTATGCTTGATCAATCACCATCTCTAACGCATTCAACAGCTTGCGGGCATCGCCGCCAGATATTTTCATTAAAGCACTCGTTTCTTTGAGGTCAACTTTCTTGGTTTTTAATACAGTATCCTCTCTCAAAGCGCGATTCATAAGTTTGAGTAATTCCTCTTTCGTATGATGTTGTAAAGTATAGACCTGGCTTCGCGACAAGAGGGCAGAGATAACCTCAAAAGAGGGATTCTCAGTCGTAGCCCCAATCAGGGTTAAAACTCCTTTCTCAACAGCTCCTAATAGCGAATCTTGTTGCGATTTGCTAAAGCGGTGAATTTCATCAATGAATAAGATCGCATTTTGCTGTCCGAAAAAACCAGAACTACTTGCTTTTTGTATAATTTCTCGAATGTCTTTAACACCAGAATTAATAGCGCTTAATTGATGGAAAGGACGTTTAACGGTTTGAGCAATGATTTGAGCTAAAGTTGTTTTACCGACACCAGGAGGCCCCCAAAAAATCATAGATGGAATATGTCCTGACTCAATAGCGCGTCTAAGTCCCGAGTTTGGACCTAAAATATGCTCCTGACCAATGTATTCAGACAGGTTTTGGGGACGCATTCGCTCGGCTAAAGGACTTGATTGATTCATCTTAAACGAAGGTATAAATAAATCTTATACCGGTCGTTTATGTTTCCATCTTTTGTGCGACCATAACCAGAATTGAGGTTTTTCTTGAATAAGCTTTTCGAGCAATTCTGTATATATGTTCGTTATGTCGCCATCATTGGTAGTAGAAGGCTTTTCGCTGATCATTTGAAATTCAACTTCGTAATAACCACGCTTTAATTTTTTAGAATGACCAAATAAGACGGTATAGTCATATTTTTTCGCCAATTTCTCTGGTCCAGTATTCCAGCCTGTTTCTTGATTTAGGAAAGTATTCCAATGCGCAGCCTTTAAATTAGAAGGAGACTGATCGTTGACAATAATGACCATCTTTTTTTCTTTGCTGGAGGCAGAGAAGAAAGGGATTATATCTTTTGTCGCAATCAGTTGCATACCATAACGTGTTCTGGAGTCAAAAAGAATTTGATCGTAGAACGCATTTTTTAGCGGCTGGTAAAGGGAGTAAGTCGTGTATTTTGTCAGTTCAGGAAGACTCAATGAATAAAATTCCCAATTATTATAGTGTCCGCACGTGACAATTACATTTTGATCAGCGGCAAATAGTTTATCGAGTAAGTCCGGATTTTTAATACTCGTCCGTTTTAATACTTCTTTAGATGAAATACTAACGGACTTTATGCTTTCGAAAATGAAATCGACAAAATGACGATAAAATCCACGTTCAATTTTTCGAATTTCTTTGATGTCTTTTTCAGGAAATGCTTGCAAAAGGTTCTGACGCACAACTTTTCTCCGATATCGAACTAAGTTGTATGTTAGAAAGTTTACGATATCCGATAAGAAATACAATAATCCCAAAGGCAAGTATGATAGTGGTTTCAGGACTACGTAGAATAATATTCGGTCAGCAATTTTTACCATGCATAATAAAAAACAGGATACAAAGTTAAAAGTATCGGTTAATTGGACTAACAGTTGAGTACTTTTTATCCGATTTAATTGTGTGAAAGTTAGAATTTCAACTGCTTTAAATGTATCGAAATGCGTAATTTTGCGTTCAATTAAGAAGAATGCAGATACGAATCGTTATACTGATTTTAATAGTCATTGGTGCACAAAATGTGGGTGCATGTAAAATCAAGCGTGGTTTTGAGGCATTGTCCGTCTATAATTATTTTGATGCGAAGCGCGCCTTTGAAAAAAGTTTAAAACGTGACGAAGTAGCAGCTTCTTATGGATTGAGTGTCATATACTTTCGTGATGATAATCCTTTTCACAACCTAGATAGTGCCAGAAACTTTATTCAACGAGCAACTTTAAATTTTGGACAATTAACCTTCAAAGATAAGCTTAAGTACGATGAGTTTAATGTAGATAGCTTAGAAATCTATGCGCATCGTGAGAAGGTTGGGGGCGCTTTATTTATTCGAGCCAAAGAAAGAAATACAGTTGAAGATTTTCAAACCTTTATAGATCGATCCGCTTGGAGCATTCATAAAGATTCAGCGATTTACTTAAGAGACGAATTGGCTTATGAAAATGCTTTGGAGAAGGGAAAATCGGCTTATTTTGATGCTTTTTTAAAGAACTATCCATCCTCGAGTTTCAAAGTTGATGCTAGAGCCAATTATGATCGGCTAATATATCAAGAACGAACTGAAAGCAATGAATTTGTTGATTATGTTGCCTTTACGCGTGATTTTCCAGAAAGTCCTTATCGTTCAGATGCAGAAGATCATATTTTTGAAATGTCTACGGCTACTGGAAGCTTGGAAGCCTATAAAACATTTATTCGTGATTATCCAGAAAATCGAAATGTTTCTCTGGCGTGGAAACGATTATTCAGCACCTATTTGCAAGAAGATTATTCTTCGGCGAGCATAAAGCACTTCATGAACGAGTTTACCGATTATCCTTATAAAGAGGATCTAGAGATACAACTTATGCGATCAGATTTATTGATGTATCCAATTCGTTATCGCAATAAATGGGGCTATACGGATGAAAGTGGAGCCTATACAATTCCCATTGTATATGATGGTGCACAGCCTTTTCATGAAGGGTTAGCTATTATCTTAAAGGACGAAAAATATGGTTTTATTGATAAAACGGGGTCCATTATTATTGAACCAATCTTTGAAGATGCATATCAAATGAGTGAGGGCCATGCGGTCGTTCAGTATGGCGATTTATGGGGGATGATCAATCGGAGTGGTGAGTTTATTGTCGATCCCGTCTATGAAGATGTTGGAAACTTAACGGAAGGACTCGCATATTTTACGAAAGGAGACACCTACGGATATTTTGATCGAAAAGGAAAGGTTCGATTAAAAGCGCAATACACGGATGCGAATGATTTTGAGAACGGTAAAGCCATTGTCAGTAAAAATGGACAGTTTGGATTAATTGATGCGTTTGGTACAACATCTATCCCTTTTAAATATGATCGACTAATACAATATGATTCGATTCGATATTTGGCAAAATTAGGCGGATTATGGGGTTTAATCAATGAAAACGGAGATAGTCTTTTTTCATTTGCTTATGAGTTTATCGGGCCCATGAAGGATGGTTGGGCAATCGTTACAAAAGATGAAGTATTCAACTATATCAATGGAGCAGGGGAGCTACTTCTAACGGATTGGGTTGAAACCTATCCTGAATACAAGCAATTAGCTGTTTTTCAAAATGGGTATGCGAAATTACAATTAGAAAAAGGGTATAATCTTTTAGATACGAATGGACGAATGTTATTGCAACGATCAAGAGAAGATGTTGGGCAATATGGCAAATACATTGCCGTCCGGAAATCCGATAAATGGGCTTTTTTAACCAGAACAGGACAACAAGTTTTAGGCTATAATTATACCTACGCAGAATCTTTTGAAGGTAAATTTGCTAAAGCCGGTGGGGCTCCGTTGATTGGCTTGATCAATAAAACGGGGAATTATGTGATTGAACCATATTTTGAACAGCTTAATTGGTTGAATGATACGCTTTTGATTACAAAAAGTCGCGGCTCATATGGTGTTTTAACCACGGAAGGAGATACCTTATTGCCCTTTAGCTTTGTTTCAGTTGAACCTTATAGCCCTATGGTTTTAGAGTTAGAGACAAAAGAATCCTTATATTATTATCATTTAAGATCGCATAAATATATTCGTAAAGAAGAAGAGTAGTGGAACGGTTATTGGATTTCATAGAAAAACACAAATTTGCATTGATCGGGACTGTTCTGTTTCATTTTGTCCTTTTTTTGAGTACCAATTTTGTGACGATGAAGAATCCTTATCACTTTGACAGTGATGAAGAGCAACTAGCTGAAGTAGAAATTGAAACAGATGCTATAGAAATAGATGAAGAGTTATTAGAAATGCTCAATCAACAAAATCAGCTGAATAATGAACCTGTCTATAATCTAGCCGCAGATGCCAATGATAGTCGCGAGCGTTCTTATGAGAATTTTTCCACGCAAGACATTGATCAACAGGTTGAGGCCGAGGCACAAGCCTTGGAGCAGCAATTTATGAATGAATGGTCTGAACGTCACGCAGAGGGTGAGGACGGATTTGATCAGATTGACGATCTTTCAGATAAACGACCAGATGATTTTTCAAAATATGATAAAGGAGCAGTGGATAACAAGGGAGATAAAGCCTTTGCAGGTAAAGTGATGGTCTCTTTTAGTCTTAAAGACCGTGACGGGCATGCGATTGAAATTCCAGGTTATACTTGTAATGGGTCGGGTAGGGTTGTCATTGATATTAAAGTGGATAAATCCGGAAATGTAAGAAGTGCTGAATTTAACCCAAGTCTATCCAGTGGAGCCACATCCTGTATGATTGAAAAAGCCAAGCGATATGCAAGTCGGGCACGTTTTAGTTATGGTCAATCGGGAGAAACGAACGGAACCATCACCTATCAATTTATTGGGCAATGAGTTTGAAAGATAAATTGCGAAAGTTAACTCCCACTTTCATATTGGAGTGGAATCGTCAACGAAAAAAGCGGAATCGTAACGCTGCTTTGACCGCTCAGAAAAAAAAAGGGAAATCCTACTCGCAAGCGGATCTTGAAGAAGATTTGCGAACTGCAGGTTTAAAAGAAGGAGATCTTGTCTTGGTGCATTCCAGCCTAAGCCGTATCGGTCATCTAGCAGATGGACCCAAAACATTTGTGGATGCTCTTATAAATGTTATTGGTGAGCGTGGAACATTAGCCATGCCTACTTCTCCAAATAATGTTTTTCAGCTAAATTACATTCGGAATACTCCTTTATTCGACGTGTTGAATTCACCTTCTAAAACAGGTGAAATTACGGAATACTTCCGGAAATTACCTGATGTAATGAGAAGTGTTCATCCAACCGAACCTGTCTCAGCAATTGGTCCAAAGGCGGATTACCTAACAAAGGATCATTTTGGTGAATTGACACCTTATTCAGAAAAAAGTCCGTTCTATCGGGTCTCAGAGCAAGGTGGAAAAATCTTGTATGTGGGTGTGACTTTGTCGATGGCCGGTACCAATTTACACACACTCGAAGACGCAGTTGATTTTAAATATCCAGTTTATTACGCTGAAGACTTTGAAATTGATGTGGTCGATGCTGAAGGTAAAAAGCACCGTGTAAAAACGAAAGTTCACAATCCCGTCTATTCTAAGAAAAGAAGATGTGATGATCTCATTCCTTATTTTGAAGAAAAGGGCGTGTTAAGACACTATCCGATTGGTCAAGCGAATACCTTAGTTATAGATGCTAAAGGATTTTTTGATGCTATGATTGAAGGTTATCAGACCAAAGGTATCACTATGTATACACCATATGGAAGCGAAGATTAAATTAGAGATTCCATCACCACTAATTGAACTGAATCACCCTTTATTTGCTGAAAAGGATGTGACTGTAATGGTTAAAAGAGATGATTTGATTCATCCCGAAATTTCTGGTAATAAATGGCGGAAATTACACCTCAATATTGAAAAGTATTACGACAAGGGTTATGCCAAACTTTTGACATTTGGAGGAGCCTATTCGAATCATATTGCTGCCACGGCGCTTGTTGGGAAATTGATGGGAATTCCAACAATTGGTATCATTCGGGGGGACGAATTAAATGCTAATTCCAACGCAACACTTGCTGAGGCCAATGCAAACGGAATGGAATTGGTCTTTGTTTCGCGTTCTGAATACGGCATGCGTTATGAGAACGATTATAAGAACGAGTTGCGTGCGCGTTATGGTCACGTTTTAATCATAGAAGAAGGTGGCGCTAACTATTTAGGTGCTATGGGTTGCACTGAAATCATCTCAGAAGTTGACCAAAATTTTGATGGTATCTATTTGGCTTCTGGAACTGGTACGACGACAACTGGTATTTTATTGGCATCAGGCAATGCAAAAGTTTATTCCGTTCCCGTCTTAAAAAACGGAGGTTTTATTAAAGACGCTGTTCGTGAGTTACTTATTTATAGCGGTACTCCCGACGAATTAATGGATGATTATTTCGAAAAGTTAAAGGTTCTGACGGATTACCATTTTGGTGGATACGGTAAGTATACGCATGAATTACTTCAGTTTATGGGTGATGTCTATGCAACGACGGGATTGAAATTAGATCAAGTCTACACAGCGAAAGCATTATTCGCGTTATTTGACGCCGTAAAGAAGAATCAATGGGGAAGGGGAGCAAAGATACTTTTTATCCATACAGGAGGCTTGCAAGGCATCCGTTCCGTGGAGGCTATGTTGAACTATAGTTTGGATTAATCAAAACTAATTAATTCATAGCACTCATGGGCTCAGGATCTTTCAAATGAAAAATTCTTTTGTATTTCGATTGATCAAAAAAGGTCTCAAATAATAAGATATAAGACTTGTGTTGTTTTCTGATGTGCATTTGGTTGGAGCCCGTAATATCTCTTAAAATAATAAAGATTAATTCAGAACAATAGATTTCACTTTTATCATATAAATTAAAAGAGTGATCAAAAGGTGTGTTTTCTTCCAGATAATAATAAGCACGCTCCTTTATTTTTTCACCAATAGAGTCTTGGAATTCCGCACGGCAGATAAATAGCATAGAGTCGGCAGCATGTTTGACAAAATTCTCTAAAGGTGCCATTTGCATGCCATCATCTTCGTCTTTGCTCACTGAACCACCCATTGAATGAATCACACTCCATTTGCCTTCGTGCTTTACAATTATACCACAATGGGAATAATTTTCTTTTGTAGCGTTCATGATATGAAAAGAAAGCGGACCGTTTCCTTTACGCATGATAATGTCTCCCTCTTGCAAGTGATCATAGATCGTATCGGGTAAAGAAGGGGGTAGGTGAACATATACTTTGCGCGGACCTTCATCTAGGCTTGCGCTGCAACCAGAAACAAGAAGCGCTGCACTTCCCAATAGCACAGCGAACAAAACAGTTAAAATACGATTCATGGTTAATCAAAAAAGCCGCCCACATTAAATGAGGGCGGGCCAAAATTATGTATTGATTTCTTTGACTAATTATTCACCTAATCAAAGGTTCATGTCAGGCATTTCCTTGCCGTATGAAGCAACTTTCCACTCACCATCAACTTTTTTCAAGTTATAATCGTTAATTATTTCTCCCTCGTCTCTGTTTTCTTTACATGAACATTTTACGGCGTCGACATGAAGATTACCTTGGTCATCAACTT
>JAURQI010000048.1 GCA_030836155.1 Crocinitomix sp. | reverse complement strand
TCGTTTTTCTGTTGTATCACTCCAATTTGGGGCTGTTAATAAGGGTGAATAGTCGGCGTACACATCACCTAACTCTGTTTCGGTACTAACCGGTACATTTGGCTCTGCATAGGCTATTTCAAGCTCGTCTTGAATTTCCTTTTTAATAGCTTTTCGAATTTTCTCAACCTCTTTTGTTTTGAGAATACCTTCAGCTAATAAATAAGCTTCATAATTATCTACCGGATCTTTCTCTGCCCATACATCCTGAATGCCTTCCGGATAATATTTCGTTCCAGACGCTTCTTCATGACCGCGCATTCTAAATGTCACGCACTCTAATAAAAATGGTCTCGGTTTTTTTCTTAATGAATCTGCAATTTGACGAACGGCGTGGTAAACCTCTAGGATATTGTTTCCATCAATTTGAAATGCATCCATACCGTAGCCAATTCCTTTATCAATAAATTGTTTGCAGCGGAACTGCTCGTTTGAAGGGGTAGATAATCCCCATTGGTTATTCTCTACCACAAAAATCACTGGCACATCCCATACAGAAGCAACATTCATTGCTTCATGGAAATCTCCTTCGCTTGCTCCACCATCTCCGGTAATTGCCAATGCTACTTTTTCTTCACCACGTAATTTATGCGCTAAAGCAATTCCTGTTCCTAAAGCCAACTGAGGCCCCAAGTGAGAAATCATTCCGACTAGGTGATGCTCTTTTGTTCCAAAATGAAATGATCGATCTCTACCCTTGGTAAAACCTGTCATTTTACCCTGAAACTGAGCAAATAAACGGTTCAATGGAATATCACGACCTGTAAAGATGCCTAAGTTGCGGTGCATAGGCAAGATGTATTCATCTTTCTCTAATCCTAATGCTATACCAACAGAAATACCCTCTTGACCCCAGCCGGAAAACCACTTCGAAATCTTTCCTTGACGCAAGAGAATCAGCATTTTCTCTTCGATCAACCTCGGTTTAACAATGGACTTATAAATGGCAGTTAACTCGTCATTCGAAAGGTCTTTTCGATCATAACTTATCTGTGGTTTTTCCAAAACGGACATCTTACTTTTGTTTATTTTGTAACAGATTCAAATTTACAAGATAATTTTATTGCAAGAACTTGTTTTAAAAGAGTTCCTTATCAACTTATCAACAATGAAAATTGAGAAAGCTCTCTTGAACACTCAATTGATTGACTAGTCTTTAAGATACCCGCCTCGTTGAAATTTAATGGTCATATACAAGCGATAACCCTCTAAACCAAATAGCAATATTAGAAATATCCAACGTAAGTCACCCACCATTGGAATTGCTAGCAGATCAAATAAAAAACTAAAAGAAAAAGTCATAAACGGGATGCGCAAACTGAACGAAATATAATACAGGTACGCGCCTAATTTTCGGCCTACAATTAATAAAACACCTTGCGCCAAAAGAACAATCATAAAGATCAAAAAGACCCATCTATTGGGTGTTCCTAAAAGATTGGCTTGGGGATAAAATGAACAAAGTCCAGGATGCGTTAGGACGGTCAGCAAATCCAAACAGCCAAATACGGTTAGAAAATATTTGACATGTTCGGGCTGATCCGATTTGAATGGTCTATCCAAGACATCCATGTCCTAGTGGTGAATCTTTTAATTCTTCATATTAATACTGGCACCGACCAATATATAAGGTGCAGTAAAGCTTGTCTTTGTAAAGTCCTTCACTTTTTCGGATAGTCTCCAATATTTGCCTGAAACATCAAAGGCGTAACCCGCTTTAGCATTTAAGCTTATCACTGGTAAGGTGATTCTGAATTGTAGATTAGGATCGATCATAAAAATATCATTCCGGTAAACGGTTTCATTTACTCCTTCTATTTGAATGAGATTCGGATCACCAGCAACCTGTGTCTCTGTCATTTTCATAATTCCGTACCCGAAGTCTAAACCAACTGCGCCCATTAAATAGCGGTTACCAAAGGGATAACTTGAACCAGAGGTGACCAAAAAACCATTCATTCGGAGACGATCACCATTGTCAAATTCAGGGTAATAATTAAAACCAAATGAAGTTCCACGATTTCCGAGTAAAAAATAGTCTGCATAAAACGAATAGGTCAAAGCCTGTCGATCAAAGGTTGGTATTCCATTTGACGTTAACACAGCGTTCAGGTTATTGAGTTTTCTAAAATAAGTATAACCAATACTAGCACCAAGGTGATACTCTTCTACGTAGGTATTCCAATCATATCCATAAAATATTTTTTCGCTTTTTTCGGCATTGCTAATGATTAAAAAAGGTAATACATTGTAGAACCCTACTATTGAATGATCCCCTTTCTTATACGCTAAATCAATGATATAGGTATCATCCCCTATGAGGTATTGTTCTTCAAGTGCTAAGCTTTCAATGATATCTTCGTCAAACTCTTTTGATTTGGTGTAAAAGACCGGAATTACCAGTACCTCATTTTTAAGTGAAGGATTCAGCTCATTAATCCGATTTGCAATAGAATTCATATAATAATCATAACAACCTTTAGCCCGCTGATCTTTGTGTAAGTGACATCTCCCAAACTGCCCGTAGAACTTCGAATCCGGGTCTTGCAAATAAACGCGCTCAAATTCGCGTGCCATGTATCGCTCACGAATAATGGGTGATTTAACATCCCCATTTTGCTCGGTTAAATACCATTCTTGACCGACTTTCATACTTTCAATCATGGAAAAAAACAAAGAACTATCTGCACCTAAAACGGGAGCAATTGCTTCATGATGTGCTTCTGCCGAATTAATAATCGATTGCAATGATTCATAACCATTCACTTGTCCAAAACCAAAGGCAAAATCTGTTTGTGGGTTCGAATAGAAGACATCAGCACCAGCATTTTTATACTCTGAAGAGTTGAGCGCCTTAATTTGCTCAAAAACCTCTCCCCCTTCAAAATTGGCATTCAATGTATCCACCATTAAGTTCAGTGCATAAACAGAAAATCCTGGAAAGCGCTCAATGTCAATTCCGTGAATCTGAATCTTTGAAGAGTCCGGCAAGGCTTTATTGTAGTCATGAATTTTAGATACCAACTCATGAAATGGATCAAAAAGTACATCTGACAAATAATGCATATGGGTTGTTTTGTCGTTGATGACCACCTTATTCATAATATAAGTCAGGCCAGGGCTTTGCTCCAATAAAAAATGATTAACGCCTTGCTCTTGATGTAAATATTTCAATAGCTTAAATTGCAACTGTGCATTAAACTCTAAAAACATGTGATTTTCACCCGTAAAATAGACGGAATAATCGTCTAAAGAATCAGCAAAAATGTCAAATTCTGAAAAGCTATCACTGTCCAGATTTACTGTTGAAACTTTGTCTTGTGCAAGGGTTAAATTCGTACTCAACAACGCACAAAATAGGACAAGAATATGAGAAAAAGTAAATAAACGAAGGCTACCTATCATGCAGTAGAAGATCAATTAAAGAATGGAAATGTTTTTTGTGTTTACAAATATAAGGGAAATCTATGGGAAAAGTAACAGTAGGCATCTAGCCTTGAGCAATCAAGAAATGATCGGATCCTAATACTAAGTTTTCAAATGCAACTCTTTTCTGTTCCACACAGCTTGTCAATTCTAGATAGGTTTTTGATTCTTCTGGGAAGGTATGAATCGCCAAATGGCTTTCTGCCAATAACCAAATACACGTATATCCGAAAGGTTGAAAATGATGCTCAACAAAACCTAAGATCTCAAAATCCGTTTTTTGCAGAAGATCAGCTCCGAAGGCTTTCACTTCCTCAGGTTCTGAGATACTTATCCAGCATTTATAATTAAAAAGTTCAGCTTTCATTCTTCATTTCTTCTTGATTCAACAATACTTTATTTGCAGCTTCTAAACCTGAATCAAAGGCTTCAGAAAATAGTGGTAAGCGACCCGTATCAACACCTGCAAACACGATCTTTTGATCATAATCTGGCACACTTTTTAAATTCAGGTAATTCACACCTGGTATCGGCATGGCATGCCCCATTAGCTTTATTTCAACATGCTTTACGAAGCGGCTCAATGGGGTATCAGTTTCTTGCTCGATTAATTCAATTACCTCTTTCACCCATTGATCTGGACTAGATTCAATGTTTACCAATTCTTCTCGTTGTTTTGGTTCGAAACAATAATAGGCCGTTATGACGTTATACGCATCACTTCTATTATGTTGATAATTAGAATCTACAAAACCAAGGAACGTCTCTTCTTGACTCAAAACATCGTTTTGCCATTTACCAAAATTCACTTTTTTATCACAGATCAAATTAACCACCGCCCAGGGCGCATATTCATTTTGATCAAAAAGCGGAAAGGCCTCGGGCATGATATATTTCAACGTGTGCTTTTGACCAGCATAAATCACTTGGTTAGCTTCTACTCTCTCTTTCTCGCCATTTCTTCTGATCACATCAACAAAAACCTTGTCTTCTTTAATTTTTATAGCCGAAACCATAGCATTACACTCCACCGCTTCTATTTTTGGCAATGCACCAATCATTTTTTCAATAAAATAATAATTGCCTTGCGGCGGTGAGAATAACTCAACTACTTTATCATCATAAGGTCTGCAGCTATAATAATGAATACCGGCAAGTGCCGATACCACATCACTTTTTGCTCCCCAGTCATCCATCATTTGGTAGTCGATTCTTTCTTTTAATTCATTGGTCAACACGCCCTGTTCCTGGAGGAAATCGCTAAACGTGACCGCTGAAAGGTGCAGGTGTTTGTCATCAATAATGCGAGTGGGCAAGAACATTTCATTTTTATACGTTGCAAGCAATTTTTCGAACCCTGAGATGTCCCCAACCTCATCCAATATATCTTCTACCAATTCACCAGCTATGAAACACTGTTCCATTTTTTCTGTGGAAATGACATACTTTTTATCCGTAAACTCATAGAGTTCTGTGGTAGCATTCCATTGTATAATTCTCAGTTCTTGGAGGGATTGGATTAATAATGATCCAAATTCTTTAGGATAGGCCAGTTCATAATGTGCTCCTGTTGCAAATCGCGCAGATTTCCAATCTCCTGCTCCAGAAGATCCTCCTAAGGTTTCTCCTCCCTCGAATAAACGGAATGATTCATTTCTTAATTGATAGGCAGCTGCTACACCCGCTATTCCGCCCCCTACGATGACGGTATCAATTTTTGAATGAATGGTTGGTTCCGTATGAGTATTCGTTCTGAGCAAGTGTCCAAAAGACCGATTTGAATTTACCTTAATCGTATAAGAACCATCTTCTTTGCGATCGGGAAACAATCCGAGTGCTATAGGCAACAAGGCTACGGACGATATGCGAATAAAATTCCTACGATCCATGATTGGATGAAAAAATAGATTTTAGATATTTATTCCGTGCATTCATTCGCCAAATAAAACCATCAATGATATAATGCACCTGTTGAGGCAATGCCAATATCGCTAGAGCGATAAGCGCTGCTGGACTTTCAATTAATTGACTAATACGATATGGATAAATACTTTCAAAAAACACATCATGTTCTCTATAGATCAACATATCCCAAAAATACTCCTCAATGAAAGCGATGATCAATACGGTTGCCACTAAAGCCAGTATCCATTTAAGGCGTTTTGAGATGACCATTGGCTGCCCTGTTTTTAATTCCGTTTTCCGTTTACCATAATAATAAATCAAAGCGATATAAGGTACACCATGTGCCACTACGTTTGAAACACTGAAGACGAGATCTGAATTAAAATATACGATTCCTAACCACCAATTAAGTGCTGTTGTTGCCAACCACAAAACCTTTCCCGTGGAGATGGTCTCTCCTTTTTGAGCGGCTTGCCATTGTTTGAATAGCCAAAAACCAACTATTGCCCAATAAACATAATTCCCAACCGTAAAGAAAAGGCCAATGGCTGATTTTGGCAGCCATTGATACATTTGAAAAAAGTCATTTTGCACAAACCAGTTAAAGGAAGAGTCTGCATTAAAATGCCAAAACAAAACCGGATAGATTGTGACAAAATAGATCATGAATTTATCTGATAAAAACGATTGAAAACGATCTCCAGCCCGACCTTTATAAAGGGCTAAAAAGCCGTATTGCTGTTTGATAAAATGAAAAACAGCTAGGTAAGCCATTGCTCGCCAAAACCATTCAACGGAGAGAAATAACAAGGTCAGACTCAAAACAAATGCAATAATCGGAGCGATAATCAATACTTGTTTGTGCGCCAAAAACTCTTCTTTATTTAAATAGGTACGAAAGAGGGAACTCCATACGTGACTGACATCGATGCCTAAAATAAATATCACCCACCCCCAAAGCGGCAGATTACTACCTTCAAAATAGCTTGGATTAGAGAGAAAGACGATCCAAAGAATCCACACCGGTGTAAAAAGAAAAAGCAGATCCGTTCCTTTCGAAATTATCCAGTTGTTCTTTTTAGTATTCATAGGACCAATCTCCTTTCTCGTAATAATGGTAAGCTACTGGTGAGTGCAATGAATTTATTTCAATCTTACTGGTATCTACAGTTACTAAATCTTGTCCAAATGCAGTCATCATTTCCAAGGCATCACGATTAAGCCATTTTAGTTCATCCAGCTCAGATAAATCAATATTTCGAATGCGCTGTTTTAGATCTGCTGATGGTGTTTCTAATGATCCAATGATCCACGACCATTCTCCAAAAGAGTATACATGATTGTGAATGGGCAATGTGTTAAATCCAGCATATTGCATTGTTTTCTCAATACATCTAAAGGTATGCGTCGTGTAATATGGACTCGTAGATTGCGTGATAAACACCCCATTCTTTTTTAAACTTTGCTTACACAAACTGTAAAACTCATACGAATACAGTTTATTAATTTCAACGGTTCTTGGATCAGGAAAATCAGCTATAATGACATCATATTTATGATTTCCCGTTTCTAAAAAATTGAAGGCATCCGCGCTAGTGACATGAACCTTATCAGAAAAATAAGCGCCGTCATTCATCTTCCTGAAGATCGGATGTTCTTTCCCAATTTTAGTCATCATGGAGTCTAAATCAACTAATTCTACTGAACGTAGTCTTGAATATTTGAGCAATTCGCGTATCGCGCAACCGTCACCTGCACCCATCACTAGAACATCCACCGGACCTTTTGTTAATCCCATCACCGGATGAACAAGCGGCTCATGATACATCCACTCATCAAAGGTGCTTAGCTGCTTCCCCTGATTTAAATAGAGCTGATAATTATCTCTCCACTGTGTAATGGTTATTTGCTGATAGGGCGTCTGTTCTGAAAAGACAATTTTTTCGTTAAAACGCGTCTGGTTACCATAGAAAACGATTTGCTTCGAAAACACTAATCCAAGCACAAAAACGACAATCAAAGCTCCGCCAACGAGACGTAATTTTTTAAATAAATCCTTTCGCATTAAATCGCGGAAATAATAAAGCACACAAAGCGCAACAATCAGGTTTATACTACCGACTACAAAGGGCGTATAGGTTAAACCTAAAAATGAAATTCCGATAAATGCAAAAAACAACCCCCCAATCAAACTACCGTAATAGTCGTTCTCCATCATTCCTGAAATATTGGTATTTAACGTCTCATATTCGCTATTGATTCTCGTAACAAGCGGAATCTCCATACCGATCAAAAAACCGAGCAGCATGCTCATGGCATAAATCATCAAATCAATTTCAGCCAAGAAAGTCATAAATGTGTAGATGAGGATGACCGAAAAGGTGGCAATCAACGAGAGTATTAATTCTAACACGACATACGTCTCAATTAAATTTTTTACAATCCAACGACTATAGCGACTACCCAATCCCATAGCGAAAAGCATGAGTGATAAGATCATGGTCCATTGAAAAACTGAATCCCCTAAGAAATAGGAAGCAGAAGTGGCTAAAATATACTCGGCCACAATACCGGATAAACCGGTAGCAAAAATGGATATTTTTAAAAGGTTGGAGTAGTGTTTTTGTTTCGCCATCTCACTATAAATTCCAGCACCAAATCAACAATAAAGCTCCACTGATGTATGCCGATGCCTCAAAAACGCCTAAGCCAATATTTGGTTTTTCTTGATTGATTAATTCGTCGGTAATGCTTCTACCTGGAATGAAAACCTTATCTACAACAAAGCGAAGGATCGGCAATATAATAAAGCCACCTATGACATCAACACCAATAAAAACAAGTGATTCTTGCCAAGACTCATGCGTTAATTGAAAACCTGCATAGATTAAAATCGCAAAAGCAATCTGAGCACCTGCTGTACTGACGGCAACCGCAGCATTTCCTTTATAAATCTCTTCTTTGATTTTAAATGGAGTGATAAAATTGTAATAAAGTGTACCAATTGCATTAAATGCCAATGCAACTACCATGAACATTAGTGCTTGAATGGGCCGTTCTACTTCCATCAATACAACTCCAGCAATGATTATACCTGTGCTGATATAGGTCGCTCCCTTGACAATTCCGGATGCCATATCGCCTTTTTCTATTTGTTTCCATAAAGGAACCGACCTGTGCATGATCAGGTCATTCAGCCAAGCTGCTCCGTTAAGCAAGAGAATACCAATGCTACCGTACAATACCGTGTACATCAGTTCCAATTTTAAATCTTGTGTTCCTTCACTATTCATGACTCCACCTATGATCATTACAAAACCAATAAAATAGGAAACATATGCGGCATAAAAAGCTGGATTATCCTTGTGGATTAATTCATTTCGAACATCCACTTTTCGGTTCACGAATGAGAAAACCAATCGTGCCAAAACATAAAGAATCAGACAGGTAATTAGGAATAAACCTGAAAGCCATGCAAACTCATATTCTTTTGAAAAATCCATCATATCTTTTTATTTTCCAAAACCGCCACCACCGCGATTTCCTCCTCCACTGCCAAACGTGTTTTTATTAAAATATCCTTTTGTAAATCGTCGTTGATAGAATAAAGGTCGCATGATTATCCAATGGCGACTATAGGTTCCGTACTTTGAAGAGTCTTTATGGTATTTCTGACCGTAAAACGGACGATTATACGCATACTTTTTATTAAATTGATCAAACTCTGCTCTGGTCACTTTAACTTGTTCTAATTCTAATTTCTTATTGAGATCGATATATTTCTCGTTGAATTTCCAGATCTCATCATCGGATAAAAAGACTTCATTCGGTTCTCTTTTCCAAGCACCATATTTTTGATTGCCAACGATAAATTGAAAACCAGGTGGTGTTGCTAAATTATTGTAAATTCCTTCTTCATTCTTTGAAAGAATTTGCATTCCTAAATTCGGCTCATGCAGTTCAAAGAAATAATCGTCTACACTTCTCCATTCGGTATAATCAAAACTAACGCTTCCGTCCTTTTTGATTTTCATGATCTTATACTTGTGTTTGTATTGATCTCCTTCTAAGTCCATATCATTCAAGATGATTGAATATTGATATTCATTTAGGTATTGATCCCGCAAATCATTAATCGGATTTTCAGGTATAACTGATCCACCACAGCCTATAAGTACAAAGACTGCCAAAAGAATGGTATGACGCAACTTTAGTGTCATTGTCTAGGCAAGATATTACTGATTTCAAACGATTTTAAATAAATCCCCTTGAAGGCATCCATCGAACGATCTTCATATAGATTGAAGGATAAAATTTCTTTTTCTGAAGCATCTAAAAACAACCAGTTCTCTAACATATACGATTCTGATTTATTCTTCACGCGTGCAGCAGCTTCAGCATAGAAGTAATAGGTGTTTCCACCAAACTTAATTTCTTCATTGATTAAATCTTCACCCTGTCGCATAATCACTTTACCTTGTGGCCACATCTCGTTAATCTTGCCATCGGTATACATGCTCAAACGACCTGTCGATGCTTCTAAATATAAATAAGCTGTTGACGTACCATCTTTGATGGTATACTCGTAGTCGGTTACGCCATTTTCCCAAGTATAAACTGCTTTGTCGGTTACTTCCCAGCTTTTTAAATCATAATCGAGGATATACCCGATTTCTAAATCAAGTACCTCGTAATCGATCTTATCAGCCCCGGTTCCGGCTCCTTTCGAAGCTCTTCTAATTCCAAATAATCTTTTCCAAATTGACATATTATCCTAAGTAAAAAACGGAGTTTGTGGGGTAAAACCAAGTTGGCGTGTATTTCACGTCACCCGCTTTTGCATATCCGTAATGCGTAATATTTATTGTTATATTCAAGAGAACAAATGCTGTTAAACCAATTAACATATTTCTCAGTTGCTTATTATTTTTATGCGTTCCTCGCTCAATCATTTCTTGCCACATCTCGGTTGGTGTTCCCCAAATTTCCGAACCAAATAGCAAAACAATGGAGAGAATTCCAAAAAGAATGGCGAAAAAACCCAGATAGATATTACCTGCTAGTCGCTTTTTAACGTCCACCAATATTTTTCCTTCGTTGTCATTGTATGGAATACCGCGGATATAATATGTACCTGCTTCTGGCAACTCTAATTCAAATTCCATTTTTAAATCGCGATAAACACTTTGCCCGCCCTCTCCATTGCTATGCCTTTCTTGCCAGAGGTCTTTATAAAACGAATAGACATGTTCTTGTTGATAATTGACTATTTCAATTTCAAGTTCTGAGTATAAAGGTGTTTCGGACGTAAAAATCTGCTCTATTTGAAACTGATAAATAGCGCCTGCTTTTGGAATTTCAATTTTTCCTTTTTCACCTTCTTTTATGGCAACATCCGCTACCCCAACATGCGTTTTAAATGAAAAAATGATCCAAAGTATACCGATCAATGCAGTGAAACCGTAGATGGTAAAAACAAATGGCGCCCATCTTCTTGTTCTGTATATATGATAGCTATAATAAGTACCCAGAATAGTTACCCCTCTATTGCTATTGCGGTTCCTACCTGCGGCTTTTAAACGCTGCTGCATCGCTTTTCTTCTGCGCAGTTGTTCTTGCCTTGCACGAGATGATCCCCCATTGGTATAATTACGTCTATCCATTTAGCGTAGCGGTGGTGTTTTTTTTGGTACAAATATAATTCAAGAAGTAAGGATAAAATGAATCAATTATCGCGATCTTCAAAAGTCTCCTTTTTCTTATCTTCAATTCGTTTAACAATGAGGTAGATAATGATTACCACCGAAGCGATTATTCCGAGACCATAAAGGGCTACTATTGCTAATGGAAAAACTGCTGTTTCCATTACTTCAGTTTTACAGCAGTACCGTAAACTAAAATTTCAGCCGCGCCTTGCATGATCATAGACGTATTGAAGCGCAAATTAACAATCGCATCTGCCCCCAAGCGCTCTGCATCCTTTATCATTCGCTCAAGGGCTTCTTCACGGGATTGAGCTTGTAGCTTGGTATATTCGTTAATCTCTCCGCCGATCAAGTTTTTAAAACCTGCAAAAATATCACGTCCAACATTTCTAGCACGTACGGTTGAACCTCTAGCTATTCCAACAATTTCTTCAATTTGCTTATTGGGAACGTTCTCTGTTGTTGATAATATCATTGTTCTAATTCTTTGAAGGCATTTTAAATTCTGAATGAATTAAAATAACCAGGATTTTGGGTAAAAAAAAGGGCTGTCTCTTGTCATATTTGATCTCACAAAAATGTTCGAGACAGCCCGTAAATTAATGCGCTGTTTATTTTCGGTAACAGCAATGGGTTGCTTCTGTCGGGAGGGGATTATGCATCACCTTCACCCATGCCTAGCTTTGACTTTAAAGCCGCTAAGCTGTCTGAAGCTTTAATTTCAGCTGATCCAGCATCGAGCGCTTTGTCGATTTCTACATCAATAGAAGTGTTTTCTCCAGCAATATCTGCATAAGATTCAGCCAAAGCCTCTTCTTGCGCAACTTTTTCCTTCATGCGCTCTAACATAGACACTGTGCTTGTTGAATCAATATCAGCCAATTGTTTGTTGATATTCTTCGTTGCTTTCGATACTTTCGCACGTGCTTTCAACGTTTTCAATTCAACTTCGTATTTCTTGATGTTCGACTTTAAGGTCTTGATGTTCACGTCTAATTTTGCGACGTTCGCTTCAAACTTCTCTTGGTTTGTACGGTTGGTCACAGCTATAGCCATTAACGCCTCTTTTTGCACCAAGCACTCACTTGCCAAACGGTCTGCCTCTTCCATTGAGATTTCGCCTTTTTCAGCTCTTTTCAATAAAAGAATGGCTTTCTTTTCGTAATCTTTTGCTTTTTCAGTGTCCGTATTCGCATCATTTCTCGCTCTAATCGCTAATGCTTTTACTTCAGCTAATGCTTCTAAAGCTTTTGTTAAATCACCTTTCAAATCGCGGATACCTTGCTCCGTCATTTTGATTGGATCTTCCAATTTATCTACCAGCGAGTTTGCCTCTGCTGAACCTATTCTAAATAATCTTCTAAAAATATTCATCTCTTAATGTTTAAATTCGTTGTTGTTTTAGTTTTTAGAGAACTTGATGATCTCATCCGTGTACTCGCTAAGCAATAAGCTTAATGAAGTTAAAGAACCTTCGATTTCATTTAAATCTAAATTCTCTAACTGAAGAGTGTCTCTAAAGATGACGCGTTTTCCTTCTTCATCCAATACAAACGCACCATGTACAATGTCTCTATTTTTGATCAACAAATCTCTTGAAACCTCACCAACATTATTGGTCAAGTCAAATAAATACTGTTCAATAATCAAAATAGGGTCAGCTAGTCCGACTAACAGGTTTTGAATCCCGTCATCTAGTGATTCAACCACAAAGACCTCATTTTCACGATCTTCCTTTACGATAGAATACTCTAATTCCATCAAATACTCTTTTACTTTATCAAAGTGAGACATAATTATTTACTATTAATTTTCTTTCGTTTTTACTCAACCAAATATAGCCAAATTCTGCTATTATCTATCTGCTTTCTGAATAAATTTAAGGTGGATGGAAATTTAAATGTTCAGCTGTCTTTGGGTCAATATTTTTTCTTAATTTCATGTTTTATTTAATTGTTTATGGCCATCTTTTATTGATGGGCAATTGGAATTTTTCGCTCTCTTCGTTTTAGTATCTCACTTCTCTGATAGCGATTTTTCCAAATGGTTTAGCTAATATACTACACTTTTTAGATATTTGCTAATTATTTTAGTATTATTTTATGAAAAAAACCATTTTAGCTAAAAACATCAAGAAGCTTCGGCTCTTTAAAAGTCTTAACCAGACTGAGTTTGCCGAGCTTTTTGAGCTCAAACGATCAAGTATCGGAGCGTATGAAGAAGGGCGTGCTGAACCACGACTAGATGCGCTCATTAAGATTTCAGATCATTTTAATCTGACGATTGATGATATTGTAAAAGGAGAGCTGACGGTAAATAAAATCGCCAAGTTCGAGTTTCCTCAGACGGAGGATTCTAACTTAGATATACTCGTAGAAAAACTCGATGCTATGCAACGACGCATTGACATCATGGATAAAAAACTGACTAAAAGTTTAAAGGAAAAATGAGTTTGAAAGAAGAAGTCATTGAACTGATTGATGCTTCTGCATCTGATGAGTTTTTATCAAAAGCGGAGAAGAAAAAGATTAAAGGAGTGCTAAAATCATTAGCACCGGATAAACGGATCAGTGATATGCTGCGCAGTGAGCTTTTCGATATTGCGCGTGGCAAAATGAATGGCGAGAATTATATGGCGATTCTCACCTGGGTGGAAAACGTTAATAAATTGATTCTAGCGGCCAACAAAGTAGAGGTGCAACAAGAAAGTGTTTATTTCTCTCCAGGAGAGGAATGTTTGCAAGCCATCATCCATCATATTCGACAAGCGCAGCAACGTATTCGTATTTGCCTATTTACGATCAGTGATGATCGGATCGCGAAAGAATTGATCTCCAGGCATAAGAGGGGCGTTAGTGTCAAGATTATTTCAGATAATGACAAAATCAATGACAAGGGCTCGGATATTTTTGAATTGGCTGAGGCTGGTATACCGGTTCGGTTAGACATCACAGATAATCATATGCATCATAAGTTTGCATTATTTGATAGCCACATTACGTTAACAGGTAGTTATAATTGGACCAGAAGCGCAGAGCGTTATAATCATGAGAATATATTAATTACGGACTCTTACAGTGTATTGCGTGCGTTTGATAAAGAATTTGAAAGTTTATGGGACGAGTTCCCTGACTTTCATGGATAGTGCTAACAGATGAAAAGAGCCTGGCGTGTCCTTTCCAATATCTTATTTGTGGCGATTATCGTCATACTCATTGTGCCTTCTTGGCGAGTTCAATTTCAGGGTTGGTTTCAGAGTATATTTATGGGTACTGAATCCTTTGAAAAAAATACGGCCCAACCATTGCCAACTGATGTTTGGGAGTGGGAGATAATGAAAGTAGAAGGCCTTTCTCAACGATTCTCATCCTTTAAAGGAAAACCCATTGTGATATCGTTTTGGGCAACTTGGTGTCCACCTTGTCGTGCCGAATTAAAATCATTAAAGTCGCTAAAAAGCGACTTGGCGAATCAAGCCTATTTTATATCCGTAAGTGAGGAATCAGAAGCGACGATTACTCAATCAGGCCCGCACGAAGACTATGATTTTTTATACAATACAAAACGCTTTCCTTCCTTTTTTCAGGTCGACCTCTACCCGACCCTATGCATTATTGACGGTTCAGGAACAATGATTTACCGACATGAAGGTGCTGGAGCCATAGATACTGAAAAAAATGTGGCATTCATACGCGAACTGGTTGAAAATGGATAGTTTTGTAGTATTGATGACAATACAATTATTTGAAGTTTGCAATAATCGACATAGAGACCACGGGTGATAAGCCTAAGAATTTTAAAATCATTGAGATTGCCATTATTATTCACGATGGTGAAAAAGAAATTGAGACGTATCACACCATGGTGAATCCTGAGCAACGTATCTCTCCATTTATTTCCAGATTAACCGGTATTCATGATGCGGATGTCCATTCGGCTCCGAAATTCTATGAAATCGCACGTGATATTGTTGAATTGACGGAAGATACTGTTTTTGTAGCGCACAATGTCAGCTTTGATTATTCGGTGATGCGACGCGAGTTCAGACGGCTTGGTTTTGATTATCGTTTGGACCATATGTGCACGATTCAATCGGCACGAATTCTAATTCCAGGATTAGAATCATATGGTTTAAAGAATATCACCAAGGCTTTAAATATTCCGCTTGACAATCATCATCGTGCCATCGATGACACGCGAGCAACTGCCATTCTTTTCGAAAAGCTCTTCAAGGCGGCTAAGGGAGACTTAAAGACTTTTATTAAAAGTGAAATTGATCCAGCGGTTTTGCACCCCAAACTAAATTTAAACGCTGTTGATGAGATTCCGAATAAAACAGGCATCTATAAATTCTATGATGTCAATAGCGAATTGATGTATATCGGCAAAAGTATTCATCTACGTAAACGCATAGAACAACATTTTAAGAATAATAAGACGATCAAAGCTCGTGAAATGCGCGAGCGAATTGTTGAAATAGATCATGAAATAACAGGGAGTGAATTGATCGCTTTATTGCATGAATCGGCCGAAATAAAACGTCACCAACCACGCTATAATGTAGCACAAAGGGTTAGCTTATTCAGTCACGGTTTGTATATGCATTATGACCAAGCGGGATATATGCGTTTGCATGTTAAAAAGAATACAGTGACCGGTCAACCCTTGGTAACCTTCACCTCTTTACAAAACGGGAAAAAGTTTTTAGAATATTGGTTAGAAGAGTTTCAACTCTGTCAAAAACTCTGTCATTTGCACAAAACAGAAAGCAGTTGTTTCCATCACAGCATTGAAAAATGCTTGGGTGCCTGTGTTGGAGATGAGCAACCCGAAACTTATAATGCACGGGTGGAGGAATTGATGTTGGACTTAAACTTTAATGGTGAGAGTTTCCTCATTGTAGACAAAGGTCGACAGTCTAACGAATTCTCCTTTGTGGCGATTGATAAAGGTCAGTATATTGGATATGGTTATATTTACCGTTATCAGCTGAAAAGAAATGTGAATAACTACAAGAAATACTTGACACAACAAGAAAACAACCGCGATTTTCAGTCGATCATTAAAATGCAATTGCATAAAAACACAAAGCTCGAAATATATCCGCTCTAATCCATGTCATCAAAAGATAAAAATAGCGACGCTTTAAGACCTTGGCAAAAGAAACTGCACGTGGTCATTTTTGAGGCTGACACTAAAGCTGGCAAACAATTTGACTGGATATTATTAGGCGCAATTGTATTAAGCATCTTAGTGGTAATGCTAGAAAGCGTTCCGGAATATGGCGAAGCTTATGGCACATGGTTTACAGCGATTGAATGGGGATTAACAATCTTGTTTACCATTGAATATATCCTACGAATTCTAACTGTTCGTCGTTCGATCACTTATATCCTCTCCTTTTATGGGTTGGTTGATTTATTATCCATTTTGCCCACTTATTTAGGTTTATTCTTCCACGGTACACATTCATTGGCGATCATACGAAGCCTACGCTTACTCCGTGTATTTAGAATACTCAAACTAGGAAAGTACATTTCTGACGGTCAAAATTTAATGCAAGCTTTAAAAAATTCGCGCAGTAAGATCATTGTTTTTTTAGGAGCCATCTTAACCAGTGTTACCATTTTGGGAACGATCATGTATTTGGTCGAATCGCCCGAATCAGGATTCACCAGTATACCTAGAAGTATCTATTGGGCTATCGTTACCTTAACCACGGTTGGTTATGGCGATATTTATCCGGCCTCTGAATTAGGTCAATTTATTGCCGCCATCGTGATGATATTAGGATATGCCGTAATTGCGGTTCCGACCGGTATTGTGACTAACGAATTGATTCAAACAAAAAGCGCTGAAAAAATCAGCACCCAGGTTTGCGAAAATTGTTCAAGAGAAGGGCATGATAAGGATGCAATCTTCTGCAAGTACTGTGGTGATTCACTTAACGGCTAGCCTATTACTTTTACCTTATACTTATCCATTATGGTTTTTATATACGAAAAAAAGTCTTTAAAAAAGCAGTTTAGATTCACTGATTTCCCGCCAAATCGTTAATATCTTATTGAAAAGTCCGTCCAAAATTCTTGGGCTAAAGGCTGAAATAGTCTAATTTTGTACAGTCTATTATTTTAAACTTAAAAAACGAATTCGCAACACAAGCGTGTGAATTACATCTAGGAACGAAAAAAAAACGGATGAACAATTACGGAAAAAGAGCAGAAAATGCTTCGCTGGAAACAATCGGATTAAAGAACCTTGGAAACTGTTTTTGGAATTTGACGCCTTCAGAATTGGCAGAAGATACCATTATCAATGGACAAGGGGTTTTATCAGACACAGGGGCGCTTGCGATCAAAACTGGTGAATTCACTGGTCGATCTCCGCAAGACCGATTTATTGTCTGCGATTCAACTACCGAAGAAGCTGTGTGGTGGGGAGATATCAACAAAAAGTTTGAAGCGGAGAAGTTTCACGCATTGTACAACCGAATGAAGGCCTATTTAAATGGGCGTGATGTTTATGTTAGAGATGCATACGCATGTGCGGATGATGATTACCGTCTGAATATTCGAGTTGTGACTGAAAAGCCATGGTCGAATATGTTTGCTTATAATATGTTCTTGCGTCCAACGGACGAGGAAGTGGCAAACTTCAAACCTGATTGGCATATTGTAAATGCACCTGATTTTATGGCTGAGGCTGAAATTGATGGGACACGACAGCATAATTTCGCCATCATCAATTTCACAGAGAAAATGATTATCATTGGCGGAACGGGCTATACAGGAGAAATCAAAAAAGGTATCTTCTCGGTATTAAACTTTGTTTTACCGCATGAAAGAGACGTATTGTCAATGCACTGTTCGGCAAATGTTGGTGCTGATGGTGATACGGCTGTTTTCTTTGGTCTTTCTGGAACAGGAAAAACAACTTTATCATCTGACGAAAATCGACGATTGATTGGTGATGATGAGCACGGTTGGTCAGAGAACGGTGTATTCAACTTTGAAGGTGGATGCTACGCGAAAACCATTGATCTTTCTGCGGAAAAAGAACCTCAAATTTATGAGGCGATTAAATTTGGAGCAATTTTAGAAAATATTGGTTTTGAAGATGAAAATTCATCTACGCCTGATTATACGGATAGTACAATTACACAAAATACACGTGTATCTTATCCGATTCACCATATAGACAATATCATGGTACCATCGAAAGGTGGAATGCCGAAAAACATCTTCTTCTTGACAGCTGATGCTTTTGGTGTATTACCTCCGATCTCAAAATTGACACCTGGTCAGGCAATGTATCACTTCATTTCTGGTTATACAGCAAAAGTGGCTGGAACAGAGGCTGGTGTTACTGAACCACAAACGGTATTCTCAGCGTGCTTCGGTGCTCCTTTCTTACCATTACATCCAACAAAATATGCAGAAATGTTAGGTAAGAAAATGGCTGAAAACGACGTTAACGTTTGGTTGATCAATACGGGATGGTCTGGCGGTGAGTACGGTGTTGGTGAGCGAATTAGCTTAAAATTCACGCGTGCGATGATTACCTCTGCACTTGAAGGTAAATTGGACAATGTAGCTTACACAAACCATGAAATCTTTGGATTAGCAATGCCAAATGAATGTGAAAACGTTCCAACGGACATCCTAAATCCTAAAAACACATGGGCTGATAAAGCTGGATACGACGAAAAAGCAAATCACCTAGCGGGTGAATTCAATAAAAACTTCGAACAGTTTGCAGACAATGCGAGCGACGAAATTTTAGCGGCAGCGCCTGTTGCAAAAGTGACGGCATAAGCTATACGCTAATTAGCATACATAAAAAGCCTCTGTCTTTCGAGATCAGGGGCTTTTTTTATGGGCGATCCGAACGGATTGTGAATTTGTGCGAGGGTGGGTTGGGTTGTTTATTGACGATGCGTATGCATTGTGAATGTGAGTGAGGCTGGGTTCGGTTGTTGACGATGCGTATGCATTGTGAACGTGAGCTAGGTTATGTGTTTAGAATGTGTGCACGAGGGTGTGGTTGACGATCCGCACGTATGGCAAATGCGCGCGAGGTTATGTGTTTAGCATGTGTGTGAGGGTAATCAGTCTGATGATTGATAGATCTTAACAATGCGTCCGGTTGTTTTTAAACGTTCGATTTCTTGTTCCTCGTAAATGGCATAAAAGTCGGTAATAAAGACTCCTTCCTTTATTGCTGACAAAGTGGGTATGGCTCCTTTAAATTGACCGTCATAATTGTAAAAAAGGAGTTGGTTATCGTCTAAACTGTCCAATAACATGACGGCATAGGTACCTTCCTCTGCTAAGACATAAATTTGGCCTTTACTTGGAGCTGCATCTATATTAGAGTCCTCCTTTTTTAATAAACTAATAATCAACCATCCCGCTACAAAGGCAGCAATTAATAATAAGGTAGATTTATTTTTTTTGAGAAAATCTTGCATCATTCTTCCATTCGGACACCCATGACGCAAATATCGTCAACTTGTTCGAAACCACCCATCCAATCTTTCAACGATGAGTTCAGTAGTTCCTTCTGCTCTGACATAGACAAATGTTTGGAGCTAAAGAGCAATTCACGGAACGGCTTATACTTTAACTTCTTCCCATTCTCACCACCAAACTGATCAGCATAACCATCGGTAAAAAGGTAAACCACATCGCCTTTTTCGAGTTGAAATTCTTTGCACGCAAATGGATGCTCGTTGATATGCTTTCCAACAGGTTGTTTACAAGGCTTCGCCACTTCCATTTCTTCCGTTGCCTTTTTGAAGATATAGATGGGATTGTTAGCACCCGAATATTGCATTTTTTT